>JBIJBH010000046.1:0-13561 GCA_044345315.1 Lysobacteraceae bacterium | reverse complement strand
TCGTCGACGCTGAGCACGCGCATGCCGAGGCTGAGCTTGGCGCGGATCGGATTGAGCGCGGTGTCGAACGCTTCCTCGGTCACGCTCAGTTCGGTGATCCGCACCGGCACGATGCGATTGGGGCCGAACACGAACACCGACAGCGGCGCCTGCACCGGCGCGATCTCCAGCGAACCGGACGCGGCGATGCCGTTGTTCGCACGCAGCGCGGCGCTGGCCGGATGCACCAGCGCCTCGATCGCCGCCAGCTGCGGATGCAGGCCGAGCGTGGTGGCCTGGGTCTGTGCGGCCTCCAGCGCGTCGGTGGCGTCGATTTCGGCATCGAGCTTGCAGCGCCTCGATCGTGTCGCCGGATTCGGCGCCCGCGCCCTTGATCTGCAGGCTGCGGGTCATCGTGTCGGGGTTGTACTGCAGGCCGATGATCCGCAGCACGTTGCCGGTCAGCGGATCCAGCAGGACCAGGCCACCGCGCAGGAGTTTCGGCGATCGCGAATAGCCGCTCATTTTTTCTTGCTCCCGAAACGCCAGGTGAAAGTCGCGCCGAAGTAATGCGCTGGCGGCCACTTCGCCGGATCGGTTTCCTTGCCCGGGTCGATGAGGCCCTTGTAGCCGAACTCCAGGCTCCACTGCGGCACCTCGGAAGCGGGCTTTTTCGACTTGTCGACTGCTTCGTAGATCTCGCCGATCGCACCGGCGATGTCCATGGCTTTCGACAGCCGGTCTTCGGGCGTGGTCGCCGCACTGAATTCCTTCGCCGCCTTGTTGAGCTTCTCGCCGGATGCCTTGATCTTCTCGCGCAGCGCGATCGGGTCTTCGGCATGGAACACCTTGCGATTGCTGTCGATGACCAGACCTGCCGACGCCGTGGCTTTCTCGTCCTTCACGTCGTACTCGGCGCCGCCCTTGAGCGAGACGGTGACATGCGGCGTACCGTCGAGGGCGATCTTCAGCCCGAACTTCGCCGGCGCTTCGTAGTTCAAATCGAACACCAGCTTGGTTGCCCGACTCAACGGCAGCGGCAACTTCGCCCTGACTTCCTTGGGCAGCTTGATGGTGACCGGACCGATGGTCAGATCGAGATCCAGCGACGGCAAACCCGACGATTGCGGCTGCGTCGCAGGCCCGGGCGACTGCAGCGCGGGGGAGGCGGCCTGCGGATTGCGCCAGGGCCCGGGTCGCGTCTGCGGGAACAGCGGATTGCCGATGCCGGGGAGACCGCCCAGCCCGGGCAGACCCGGCAACGATGGCTTGATGTCCGCGAAGGGAAGCGGCGCGCTCTGCTTCGCTCGAAAATCCAGGCCCGGCATCAGCGATACCCCGAACATCCGCTTCGGCTCGAAGCGCACCTCGACCCGGCCCTTGCCGCCGGGCGAAGCCTCGCTGCTGCCGTGGGCCGTGATCATGGCCGCGGGCACGCCGGCGTCGATCAGCGCGGCCTGCACTGCATTCGCGCGGCCCTGCGCCAGCGCGCCCGCTTCCAGCGTCGTGGCGGCGCCATCGGCGTAGCCGGTCACGCGCAGGGTCGACAGCGGGTATTGCTTCAGCAGGGTGGTGATGTTGTACGCGGTGAACTTCACGCTCGAACGATCTTCTGCGGCGAGTTCGCTGCTGCCGACGGCGAACCCCTCCAGCGTGGTCGAACCCATCAGCGACGCCATCAGCGGCGACACGTCGTCGAGCAGCGATGTCCCGCCCAGCGGCGGCAGCAGCGAACCGCCGGGCGTCTGCTCGGTGCCGGGCAGCGGCTGCCGCTGCAGCGCGCCGCCGGCCTGCGCCTGCGGCACCGCGCGACCGCCGGCGGCGACGGTGTCGGCGACGCGGTCGGCTTCGCGTTCGCTGGGATGATCGGCCGGCGCGACGCCGGCGAGGTTCGCGCCCTTCGGCTGGGCGACATGGGTCAGTTCGTGCGCGAGCAGGGACAGACCCTGGCGAGAGGACGGCCGGTAATGCCCGGGCGCGAAGGCGATGTCGCGACCCTGGGTCACCGCGGCCGCACCGAGCGAACGGGTCAGCGCGGTCGCACCGGCGTCGGTGTGCACGCGCACCGAGGAGAAGTCGTGGCCCATCGCATGCTGCATGTGCTGCAGCAGCGGCGACGGCAGCGACTGCCCGGCGCCGGGCGCGGGCGCGGTCTGCGCCGTCGGCGCCTTGACGATGCGGTCGCGGCCGCGCGCGGGCGGAGGTCGTTTCATGGCCTGGTCTCCGCCGCATCCGCGGCCGGATCGGGCAGATCGCGAATGCCGATGCGCACCTGCGGGTCGTCGGCGACGTCGCCGAAATAGGTTTGCGGGTCCGCGGCGACCACGAACTCGAGCGAGCGCGCCAACTCCGACGGCCGCGGCGCACGGTCGAAAGCGTCGCGATACGCGTCGACGATCCGCGGCAGCGCTTCGGAGAACGCTTCCAGCAGATCGGGCACCGGCGCCTCGCCGCGCAGCGCGCGCGGCTCGCCTTCGCCCCGGCTGAACGCGAAACCGTGGAAAGGTCGGTCCAGGGCGACGCCGCGCACGGCCGCGGCGAAGGACTCGATCGCCTCGACGCACGAAGGCGCGGACGCGCCGCGCGCATCGCGCCGCGCGAGCAGGATCCGCCACGCATCGCGGATCCGGTCCGCCGGGTCGTCGCCGATCATGTCCTCGCCTCTGCCCCACCAACCCATCTGCGTCTCCTTCAGATGCAATAGCCTTTTTCGCGGACCGCCGGATCCTTCGAGATGCCTTCGACGATCTCCTTCATCCGGCTCTCGCGGGTGATCTGCTCGCGCCGGTTGAGCACGTTGTCCTCGCCGAACACCTGCCGATCCAGTTCGATGTTGCGCTGTTCGAGGTAATCCGCCTGCTGGGTCGTGGCGATGCCCTTGACCAGCACTTCGAGCGTGGCGTTCTGCTTGAACTCGAAGAATTTCACGTCCTGCGGACTCAGACGCTCGATGCCGGCCCGGTGTTTGGCCAACGCATCGCGCGCCTCGTACTGGTGTTCCCGGGTGCGCACTTCGGCGCCGCGCGGCCGGCCGCGCGCGTCCAGCTCGGTGGACTTGCCGATGTAGACCTGACCGGGATAAGCCGGATTGGTCGCGCGATAAATGATGATGCTGCCGCCGAGCCCGACATCCACCGGCTCGTTGTGCACCAGCGCGCCGGGGCCGACGTAGAAGGTCTGGCATTCGTCGATGCTGAGATTGCAGGTGATCGCATCCGGCGTCGCTTCGGGCTCGTTGGCGAGCAGTCGCAGACGCTCGCCGTCGGGTCCGCGCAGCGAAACCCCGGGCGCGAGACTGTCGGCGGTGCGCCAGGCGAGATCGGTCTCGACCCAGAAGCGGTGACGGCTGGTCGCGCGCACCGTGCCGCGATCGGTGACGAGCACGCGGAAACCGTCGGTACGGCCTTCGCGCATCTGCAGCACCGCGCACAGACGGCGTTCGCCGCGGCCGAAATCGAAGGCCCAGACCCGGTCGCCGGCGCGCAGTTCGACGATCGCGCGCAGCCCGTGCTCGGTCCACACCGGCGTGTCCGGCGCGAAGCACGGCAGCAGGGCGCGGCTCTTGGGGTCGGCCTTGATCGACTCGACCCGCATCTGCGCTTCGACTGCGTTGAGCCGGTCGAGCACTGCCTGGCGATTGGACCCGTCCAGCCCGTTGATCTGTTCGCCGATCGCGCGCATATTCGCGCGCGCGGCGGCCAGTCGCTCCGCAGCGGCCCTGCTGCCCTCGCCCTGGGCCTGCATGAAGTCCTGGTGCGCTTTCTGGAATTCCGCGATCGCCTCCTTGTGCTGCTTCTCCAGCGCCTCCTTCTGGCGCTGGATCTCGTCGAGTTTGGCGCGTTCCTTCGTGCGCTGCTCGCCCAGTTCATCCAGCCGCTTCTGCGCTTTCTCCTGCTGGGTCGGCTCCTTGGCCTCGGACTTCGCCTCGGGCTTCGCTTCGGGTTTGGCCTCGGCTTTCGGTTCGGCTTTCGGTTCGGCCTTGCCTTCGGCCTTCGCCTCGACCGCATCCGGCCCCTTGAGGTCGCAGTGGGTGCACTCGATCTTCAGCCGCTTCAGGCCCTTGTGCGCGCCGCTGAGCAGCCGACCCAGGGCCATGGTCGCGAACAAGACCGCGATTTCGGCCACCATGTCCTGGATGACCTTGGCCGCGGCGTTCAGATTGCTTTCGGACAGCTTGGTGACGTTGTTGGCTTCGTCGCGCTCGAACTTGCTAAGCAGCGCGGCGGCGGTGAGCAGCCGCTCCATCGCGCCGGCAGCGAATTCGATGTCCATGATGTAGCCGGCGCCGACCAGCAGCGCCTTGAGCGCGGCGCCGACCGCTGCGACCTGCGGGTTGGGGACGCGCATCAGGAAACTGGACACCGCGTGGCCGGCGATGAAGCCGACGAAGAACGGCAGCATGTCCAGGAACTTCTGCTTGATCTCCGGCAGCAGTCCGGCCTGGACCTTGGCGTTGACCAGTTCGATGTTGTTGAAATAGACCTCGGCGCCGGCGACCGCCATGCGCGTGGGTTCGCCGAAGGTCAGGCGCAGCGAATTGAGCAGCGCGCGCAGGCCGGGATCGCCGACCTTGTTGATGTCGATGCTCCAGACGTGTTTCACCACCTTGGTCGAGATGTAGCCGCGGTCGCGGGTGCCGACGCCGCCGAAGCTCGGCAGCGCCACGCCCAGGTCGTTGTAGAGCAGGATGCCGGTGCCGCGCTCGACGATGCCGAGGATGTCCTGCTCCGGAATGCCCTTGCCGATCTTCAGCTGGTTGTGGGTGGCGGTGGGATTGCCGAAGGTGAACTGCTCGCAGATCACCTGGATCAGGATCCGGAACTTGTCGCGATCGCTGCCGCCGGCGCGTTCGAATTCGCGATAGCCCTGACCGAACAGCGCAGTCAGCGCCTTGCGCATGGGTTTGCCGTCGACGATCTTCTCGACCTCGGCCTCGCTCAGGCCGTCGGTGGCGGCCTGGCTGTCTTCGGCGGCGATCGGCCGCCCGGTGTAGTGCTGCAGGATCTGCAGATACAGCTCGGCGCGCCCGGGATCCTGCAGCACGCCGACATCGGCGACGATCCGCGTGGTCGCGTACTGATCCTGATAACGATCTTCGGCGACCGCATCGCTCAGCGGCCCGAAGTCGCCGATGCTCGGCAGACCGCCGGTCTTCGTCGGGTCGGCTTTCGCCGGATCGCCTGCGGTCTTGCCCTGCGGCGCCTGCGCGTCCGCTCCCGGCGCCGCGGCCGCCGGCGCATCGCCGCCGCCCTGACCGCCGCCCGCGCCCTCCGCGGCCTTCTTCGCGGCGATCTCGCGCCCCGGTTCGCCGGAGAGTCGGCGCATTTCCGACAGACCGGCGAAGTCGATGCTCAGGAAATACTGGCAGCCGGCGCGCGCCTGATCGGTGCTGTAGCGCCGGGTCTGGGCGATCGCATAGGTCAGCACCGCCGACGACTGCTGGCCATTGATGCCCGCGAACCGCCAGCGAATCCAGTCGGTGTAGCTGCGGCGCACGAAACTGTCGAAGCTGTCGCCGGGCTGCCACGTCCCCCAGACCTTGTACGCCGGGGTCGACGGTGTCGGCGCGTTGCCGACCTTCAGACTCTCGCCCGGTTTGCGACCCTGGACGCAGGTCGGATCGGCCGCGGGCGTCTCGCGCGCGAGCATGCGCTCGCCGCGACCGTTGCGCTGCTGCAGCACATGCGCCAGTTCGTGCGCGAGCAGGCGCTGGCCGCTGCGCGATCCGGGACGGAACTGGTCGCGCCCGAACACGATCCGCTCGCCCACCGCATACGCCTGCGCGCCGACCGCGGCGCTGGCGCGCGCGGCATCGGCGCCGCGATGCACGCGGACATCGCTGAAATCCTGACCGAAGCCCTGCTCCATCGTCCGCCGCACTTCGCCCGGCAGCGGTTCGCCGGCGGACTGCAGCACCGAAGCGACCAGCGCATCGGCCGACCCGCCGCCGCCGGCGACATCGTCCTGTGCGGGCGACAGGTCCGGCATCGGTCCGGGCCCGACGATGCGCGCCGCGGCATCGTCGGCTTCGCGTTCGAGCGCATCGCCCGGCCGGGTCAGCGCGAAGCCGGCGACGCGATCGGGCGCATCGCCGGCGGCGTAGCGCATCAGCGCGCCGCCGGGAGCCGCGCGCTTCTTGCGGCACTGCTCGCAGCTGCCGCCGGAGACGGTGTGATTGCCGCAGTCGCACTTGCGCTGCAGCGCGCCGCTGGCCACACCGGCGATCGCGACCGGTGCGGGCGGGGCCACCTGCGGGGCGACGCGTTCGGTCATCGGCGCGTCGCCTTCGCCGGGCCCGGCCGGATGCGGATGCGGATACGAATGCGACCGATACCGCGGGCGCACGAGGACGGAGTGCACGCTGCGGGGCGCCGTCGCGTCGTCTGCGGGCGGTGTGTCCGGCGCAGGGCGGTGGGCAGGGTCGGCATCGGCAGGCGCCTCATCGGGAGCTCGGGATGCGATCGACCACGTCGCGCATGTAGTCCGCTGTGCTGGCGTCCTTGTCGCGCAACTTCTGACCGATACCGCGCGGGTCCGGCGTGTAGTACCAGGCATAGCACTCGGCGAACCACTCGCCGATGTCGCGGAACTGGTAGTCGCGCAGCATCCGCGTGCGCGCCTGGTGCTGATAACGCACCCAGTACAGGCTGTACATCGGATCCTGGTAGATGTGCGCGCCGAGACGGGTGCCGCCATCGGGCAGGAACCACGGACCCTTGAGACCGGTGTCGAGCGCGGTCAGCGACGGATCCTTCAGCACCGCGTCCTGGTCGGTCTTCCCCAGCCCGCCGAACCACGGCCGGGCACGGATCGCGGGCACCAGTCCAGCGGCGCTGCGCGCGTTCATCGCCGTGGTCATGTCCGCGATCACGTCGCCGCGCTGGGCGGCGTCGAGGCTGGTCTTCACCGCACCGCCGGCGTCGTCGACCATGTCGGTCGCGCACTTGTCCAGATCCGCGCGTTCGTACTTCTTCCACCCGCCGCGCTCGGGCTTGGCCGGTTCCGCACCGGTGCTCCAGCCCATTTGCGCATCGACCGCGTGACCGGTCTCGTGCAGCACGGTGTTCTGCACTCGGTCGCGCCGCGCTTCCCTGGATTCTTCCTGGAAGGTGACTTCACCAGTCTGCTGATTGACCATACGCTGACTGATGTTCTCGCTGTTGATCGCGAGTTCCCTGTCGCCGCTGCTGTAGACCCCGCCCGTGATCTGCGTGCCGTTGCCGACGACCGTCTGCGGTTCGCTGAATTGACCGAAACGGATCAGCATCTGGTTGCGGGTGACATGCGCTTCGGGCAGATGATCGAGTATCAGATAAGCCTCGCGCAGGCGCGAACCGGTCCAGTTCACCGCCGATGCGGCCAGTTTGGACTGGATGGTCGGACCGATGTCGACGTCGTAGCGCGCTTTGGTCGCGAGCATCAGGGTATCGATGGGACTGTCAGGCGCTTGTTCGACGATCGTGCGCACGATGCCGCGCTGCTGGGCGGAGAGGCGACCCGGGGTGAGCGTCTTCAGCCACGGATCGAGGTACAGCCGGAAACTGCCGACAGCGGCCTTTTTCAACAGCCGTGTCAGCATGTTCGCTTTCTGCAGACCAAGCAGTAGTTTTTCCTGCTCCGGCGCCGAAAGCGTCACGAAGATGTTGAACACGCGACTGATCTCGGCATCGGTCACCGCCCAGTCGAAGAATCCGTAGCTCAGTTGGTCGGTGGCGTATTCCATGGTGCCAGCGCTGCCGAGCGCGTCGATCACACGCTTGTAGGCATCGCCGGTCTTTGCGCTGTCGGGCAGATTGTCGAGCAGTCGGTTGACGTATTTCGTGCCGAGACGCTGCAGCGCCGCGGGAAGATCGGCGGGCGGAATCGCGGACAGCAGCGCCAGCGAATCGATCGCCTCCTCGTCGCTGATCCGCCAATCGTTCCAGGCGTAGGACATCTTCTCGCGCACGTCGTCCACTGCGTCGCGCTGCAGCACCGGGGCACCGGCGGACTGCTGGGCGACGTGGCCGAGTTCGTGCGCCAGCAGACTGCGGCCCTGCGTCTGCTGCGGTGCGTACTGGCCGGCGCCGAAGACGATGTCGCGACCATGGGTGAAGGCGCGCGCCGACAGCGCGGCCGCGGCGCCGGCGGCGGCCGGGCCGGTATGGATGCGCACATCGCCCAGGCCGCCGCCGAGGCCGCGTTCGGCGCGGGCGCGGGTCTCGGCATCGAGGGGCCGTCCCGGCCAGCGCGCCACGCGCGCGGCGATCGCCGGCGCGACCCGCGTCGACAGCGGGTCGCTCGCGATCGTACGCGGCGGCCGCGCGCGACCGCCGAGGGCGGCACCGATGCGATCGGCCTCGTGTTCGTGCTGCGGATCGGCGTGCAGCCCGCCGCCGCTGCGGGTCGGACTGATCGCGATCGTCGCGAAATCCCGGGTCGCGGCCACGGCAGCGGGAGCCGCCACCGGCGCCGTGGCGCGCGCGTCGGCCGTCGTTTCGACGCGGCGCGCGCGCGGTGCATCGATGCGCGCCTGCGCTCTCATGGACCGCCTCCGCGCACGCCGTCGGCGGCCTCGCCGGCCGTGACGGGCGCACCGATCGCCGCATGCAGACTCTGCGCGATCCGGGCACCGTCGCGTCCGGCCTGCGCGGGCAAGCCGGCGAACGCGATCACGGGCGCTTCGGCGCGCGCGCGCGACCCGGATTGCGGATGCCAGTCGCCGGCCTGCAGCAGCTGCCGCAATTCGTCCTCGATCGCGCGCTGCAGGGCCTCGGCATGGCGCGGATGCAGATCGGCGCCATCGATGATCAGACGCTCGATGTGCACGACCACCGGCGGCGGGGCGGCGGGTCGGCTCATCGGAACTCCGCCTCGTTGACCGGCTTGTCGAGCTTGCGCAGTTCGGCGCGCAGGGCCGACAGCAGCAGCGGCATGCTCACCGCGACGCCGCGGGCGGCGGCGGCGAACGCGGCGTTGAGCGCGATGCCGTGGATGTTGCCGCCGGACAGGCTGAAGCGCGCCAGGCGGTCGTAGTCCAGCGCCTCGCAGGGCACGCCGGGGGCGAAGGCGTTGCGCCAGATCCGCTTGCGCTCGACCGGGCCGGGGAACTGGAAATTGACCACGAACCGCAGCCGGCGCAGGAATGCGCTGTCCAGCGCCGCCTTCATGTTGGTGGCGAGGATCGCCAGGCCCGAGAACGCTTCCATCCGCTGCAGGAGGTAATTGATCTCGATGTTGGCGTAGCGGTCGTGGCTGTCCTTGACTTCGCTGCGCTTGCCGAACAACGCATCGGCCTCGTCGAAGAACAGGATCGCGCCGCCCTGCTCGGCGGCGTCGAACAGGCGGCGCAGATTCTTTTCGGTCTCGCCGATGTACTTGCTGACCACCGAGGACAGATCGATCCGGAACAGATGCAGGCGCAGCGCGTTGGCGATCACTTCCGCGGCCATGGTCTTGCCGGTGCCGCTTTCGCCGGCGAACAGCGCGCTGATGCCCATGCCACGATTCATCCGCTCGGCGTAGCCCCACTGCTGATAGACGCGATGGCGGGCGTGCACCTGATCGGCGATCTGGCGCAGCAGCCCGGTGGCTTCGTCGCCGAGCACCAGATCCTCCCAGTGCGCCTTGGGCTGGATGCGCTGGGCGAGGGTATCGAGCCGGGCCAGGGCCTGATCGCGGCACACGTCCCAGGCGTCGGCGCGACGGATCCGTGCGCGCCGCGCAGCCTCGCCGATCTGTTCGAGATTGAGCTGGAAATGGCCGGCGAGCAGTTCGGCGTCGCTGGCCGCATCGTGCGCCGGCGCGTCATCGGCGGCGATCCGAGCGTCGGTGTCGCCCGCATGCAGCGCCGCGCGCCACGCGGCATGCTGTTCGGCCGCGGTCGGCGGGCGGACTTCGATCGCGGCACCGCCGCCGCGCAGGCGCAGCGGAGTTTCGCGCAGCCCGACCAGCACCGGCCCGAGCGGCTGACCGAGCAGGGTGTGCAGCGCGGCCGTGACTTCGGCGCCGGCGTGATCGAGATCGTCGGCTTCGATATAGAGCGCCAGCGGCAGCAGCAGGCTCTCGCGCAGCCACAGCCGCGCGAACAGCTCGACCTCGGCGCGTGCGGTCGGCAGCGCGTCCAGCGGCAGGCGATGCAGGCGCAGGCCGATGGCCGCGGCCAGATGCGCGGCCACGGCCTGCCGGCTGCCACGATCGCGACCGAGCAGCTGCAGGGTCGGCAGCGCGCCGTCCTCGTCGCCCTGCGCCGCGGTCAGCAGCGCCAGCGCCTCGTCCACCGCGGCGCGCTGGGAGTCGGCGATCGGCGGCAGGCGCCCGGCTTCGGCAGTCAGTGCGGCGACCCGTTCGTCGATCAGGTTCAGGCCCTTGACGAAATTCACCACACGCTCGTCGGCGCGCAGCGCGGCCGCGGTCAGCGGCGTGGCGCCGGGCTGGTTGATCTCGATCAGGCGCAGATGGCGCAGCGGACGCTGCGGCGCGAGCGCGTCCCAGGCCGGCGTATCGAACAGGCGCAGCGCCAGCGCGAAGCCGGGATGGCCGCTGCCGTGCGCCGCAGCGATCAGGCCGGGCACCGCGGGATCGAGTTCCATCGCCACGCACAGCAGCAGGATGTCGGTCTCGAACGGATCCAGGCCGAGCCGCGCGGCGAGGATCGGCAGCGCCGGCGGCGCTTCGGACGAGGCTTCCGCGGCGCGCGCGCGCGCTTCGGCGGCGGCGGCGATCTTCGCATCCAGCGCGGCGTCGCTGCGGTCGGCGGCCGGGTCGGCGCTCGCGCTGTCGGCCTTGCGGCCGAACCACTGCGCGAAACCCTGCGCCTGCGGTGCGGCGTCGGCGGCCGGAATCAGCCGCTGCAGGCGCAGCCGCAGCCAGTGCAGCGAGGCCGCGAGATAACGGCCGTTGGCCTCGCTCCAGCGTTCGACATCGGTCGCGATGGCGTCCCCGGACGCGGCTTCCACGGCCGCGGTGTCGACGGATGCGGTATCGATGGGGGAAATCTCCACCAACTGCGCCACGGCGTTCATGCGATCACCACCGTCTGTTGCGGATCGAAGGCGAAACCGGCCGCGTCGGCGACCGTCGGCAGGCTGTCCACGCCGTCCACGCGCAGGCGCACCGGATGGCTGCCGGCGACGGCGTCGGTCACGGTGAACTGCAGCGTCGTCGGCTGGGTGGTGTCGGCCGGGCTGTCGATGCTGTCGGCGGCGAATTCGCGATCGCCGAACAGCAGCCGCACGCCCGCGTGCTGCAGCGGATGCAGGCGCGGCGTGCAGGTCACGGTCAAGGCCACCGCGCCCGGCGCCGCGGCAAGCGGCGCGACCGCGATCCGCGGCGACAGCGCCAGCGGCACCGCGTTGCTTTCCATCGCCGGCTGCCCGGCCGGGGCATGACGCAGGCGCAGCGCGTACACGCCGACGCTCCAGTCGGCCATCGCCGCGGGATCGACGCCGGCATCGGGCAACTGCGCGTGCAGGCTCTGCGCATCGTCGCCGGGCAGCGCCGGCAGACTGCGCAGGCTGCCGGTGCGCGCGTTCTCGAACAGCACGGTGGTATCGGCCGCGACCAGCCGGCGCCCGGTGAGCTGCAGCAGGTCGCCCAGACGCGCCGCCGGCAGCAGCTCGGACTGCGCCGGACGCGCGCCGATCAACACCGGCCCGGCGCCGGCCAGCGCGACCGGGCCGCGATCCTCGGCGCCGCGCCGCAGCACCGGCAGCGGTGCGCGCACCGCGGCGTCGGATTCGATCAGCACCGCCGACACCCGGTAGGCCATCGACGGGCGATAGCGCGCCTGCATCGCCGCCCACAGTTTGGAGAGCTCTTCCGAGTCCAGGAAATCCGGGGTGATCTTCAGCCACTCGATCTGATCGGCCAGACTCAGCGCCGAAAACGAGCCGAACGGCGGCGTCGCGCCGCCGAGCAGCGCGCGCAGACGCTCGCGGCTCAGCGCCGGGGTCTCGTGCAGGATCTGCATGGTCAGGCCGAGCAGGGCCTCGGCGTTGAGGTCCTGGGCGCCGTAGGTGGTGACGAGGTAGTGCAGATCGAGCGCCAGCGGCGGCCGGCCCACGCGCTGCCCGGCGCTGTCGCGCGCCGGCAGGCCGGTGTTGCACCAGCCGGTATTGGGCGTGACCCGGTAGAGGAACACGTTGATCTGGTTCGGCTCGGTCTGGCCGGTGGCGATGCGGTCCGGCGGCAGCGCGCCGACGCCGACGTTGCCGATCGCCGAAAGATCCAGCCCGAGCAGGCCGGCGGAGATCAGATCCTTCAGCGCGGCGGTGACCGCGGCGATGGCGAGGGCGTTGCTCATCGGCCGTCTCCGTGGCGCGGGTCGGCGTGGCGCTGCCGCAGGTAGTCGTCCAGCGCCAGACGCGGTCGTTTCGGTGTCGCCGGCGCGGCGGCGGACGGTGCGCCGCCGCGGGCGCGGATCTCGACCCGACCGATGCTCACCTGCACCGGCGGTGGCGTCGGTGCGGGCGCAGGCGCGGCGAGCGCGGCGGCCCGCACCGGATCGGCGACCCGCACGCCGTGACCGGCGTCGGCGGACGGCAGCCGCTGCGGGCTGCGCAGCGGCGACGCGACCGCGGGTGCGCTGTCGCGCGTGTCGGTGGAGGCGGCGATCGACGTCTCGCGCAGACGTTCGACCGTGTGTTCGATCACCCGGGTGGTGGTCTCGCTGCGCAGACGTTCGATGCGTTCGATCGACGGTGTGGGTGCGGTGGACGCAGTGGCATTGCCGTCGCGATCGACGCGCTCGGCCGGCGCCGACAGCGCTGCGGACGCGATCGGGGCGATCCGTGCGGCGGCGCTGTCCGCGCGCGGCGTGGACCGCAGCGACGGCGGCGGCGGCAGCGCGGGCGGCGCGGCGGCGGGTTCCGCGCGGACATCGCCGCGTGCGTCGGTCGGCGGTGCCGCGGGCGCTCCGCTGCGCAGGAGCTGCGGTTCGGGAGGCGACGAGACCGTCGCGACGATCGACGCGGCCAGGGTCGGCGGCGACGGCAGCGCGACCGGCGGCGGCGCGGCGGCGCGACCATCGCGATCGTCGGCCGCGGCGGTCGATGCGACGGTCGGCGACAGCGTGGCGTCGTCCTCGGGCATCGTCTCCGCCGAGGCCGCGCCGCCGTCGCGCGGTTCGAACAATCCCGGACGCCGCCGCGCGAGCAGCGGCAGGCGGCGCTGGCTGCGCGCGACCAGGCGATCGAGGAAATCGTCGCCACCGCCCGAAGCGGGCGCCATCGAACCGGCGGCCACCGAACCGGCATCGCCCGTCGCGGCGCCGTTCGCGGTGTCGCCGTGGCGTTCGCGGCCGCTCATGCGCGCACCAGATCGAGATAGAAGCGGCGGCGCACCGGACTCATCGCCAGGATGTCGCGCTCGCACCAGGCGTAATGGCGCGCGAGCTGATGCACTTCGACCAGCAGCGACTGCGCCCAGTCGTCCACTTCCTCCCACAGATACGCGCCGATCTCGAGCGTGGCGCTCCAGCCGTGGCCGCAGGCCGGACACGCCAGCGCGATGCGCACGTCCGCCAGCGGATCCGCGTCGGCCATCGCCTCGCCCAGCCGCCGGCGCAGCGCGGGCGGCCATTGCGCGGGCGCGGGCGCGACCT
>JBIJBH010000406.1:0-3779 GCA_044345315.1 Lysobacteraceae bacterium | reverse complement strand
TTTCGGCTATGAGCGCTATGTCGATTATCTGCTCGATGTGCCGATGTACTTCACCTATCGCGGCGGCGAATACGTCGACGCCAGCGGCCAGAGCTTCCGCGACTTCATGGCCGCGAAACTGCCGGTGCTGCCCGGCGCGCTGCCGACCCTGCGCGACTGGTCGGACCACATGACCACCGCCTTTCCCGAAGTGCGGTTGAAGAAGTTCCTGGAAATGCGCGGCGCCGACGGCGGACCGTGGAACCGCCTGTGCGCGCTGCCGGCGTTCTGGGTCGGCCTGCTCTACGACGACACCGCGCTGGATGCTGCCTGGGATCTGGTCAAGGATTTCAGCATGGCCGAGCGCAACGCGCTGCGCGACGGCGTGCCGAAACATGCGATCCAACTGCCTTTCCGCAGCGGGACCGTGCGCGATCTGGCGCGCGAGGCGCTGAAGATCGCCGCCGAAGGCCTGCGCCGGCGCGACGTGCGCAACGCGGACGGCGCCGACGAAACCCGCTTCCTCGACCCGCTGATCGAAATCGTCGAAAGCGGCCAGACCGCCGCCGAACGCAAGCTCGCCCTGTACCACGGCGAATGGCAGGGCGACATCGACCGGGTGTTCCGCGAGTTCGCGTACTGATCGCGGTTCGAGAGCCGCTGCATACGAATCCATGGCCACAGGCCGGGGGTTTTGTGTACCCTCGACGGTTCGCACCCCCACTGCGAGCCCCACATGCGCGTCCGCGAGACTCTGGAATTCGCCGAGACCGACACCCTCCTGCGCGACGATGTGCGCCGGCTGGGGGCGATGGTCGGCGAGATGCTGGCCGAGCAGGTCTCGGCCGAATTGTTGTCGCAGGTCGAATCGATCCGCCGTGCGGCGATCGCCCGGCGCGAGCGCGGCGAAGGCATCGATGAGCTGGCCGCGCGCCTGGCCGCGGTGCCACCGGCCGATGCCGATGCCCTGGTGCGCGCCTTCACCGCGTATTTCGGCGTGGTCAATCTCGCCGAACGCATCCATCGCATCCGCCGCCGCCGCGACTACCAGCGCAGCACCGACGCCCCGCAGCCCGGCGGGCTGACCGCTGTCCTGCGCGCGCTGCGCGAAGACGGCGTCGGGCTCGACGAGCTGCAGACGCTGCTGCCGCGCCTGCGGATCGAGCCGGTGTTCACCGCGCACCCGACGGAGGCGATACGGCGCGCGCTGCTGCTCAAGGAGCGCACCGTCGCCGAACGGCTGATCGCAGATATCGATCGCCAGCGCACGCCGGCCGAACGCGGTGCCGACACCGCGCGCATCCGCCAGGCGCTGACCGCCGCGTGGCAGACCACCGACACGCCGCCGGAGCGGCCGACCGTCGGCGACGAGATCGAACACATCGGCTTCTATCTCAACCAGGTGCTGTTCCGGGTGCTGCCGGTGTTCTACGAAGCCTTCGCCGACGCGGTCGAAGCGGTCTACGGCGAGCGCATCGCGCTGCCGCCGGTGCTGCGCTTCGGTACCTGGGTCGGCGGCGACATGGACGGCAATCCCAACGTCGGCGCGACCACCATCCGCGCCGCGCTCTCGGCGCAGCGCGCCAGCGTGCTCGAGAACTACCGCGCCGATCTGCGCGCACTGGGCGAGGTGCTGACCCAGAGCCGCAGCCGGATCGGCGTGGACGACACGGTCGAGGCGCGGATCGCCGAATACACCGCGATGCTGCCCGAGGTCGCCGCGCGCCTGAGTCGGCGCCTGACCGACATGCCCTATCGCCAGCTGCTGCATCTGATGCGCGCACGGCTGGCCGCGACCGCCGACGGCGACACCGGCGCCTATGCCGACGCCGACGCCTTCGTCGCCGATCTGCAGATCATCGATCTCAGCCTGCAGCACCACCGCGGCGAACACGCCGGGCGCTTCGCGCTGCAGCGGGTGCTGTGGCGCGCGCGCACCTTCGGCTTCCATCTGGCGACGCTCGACCTGCGCCAGGACTCCGCCACCCACGACGCCGCGATCGCCGCGCTGCTCGGCGATGCGCAGTGGTCGCAGCGCCCGCCCGCGGAGCGCCTGCCGCGGCTGCACGCGCTGATCGAAGGCGAAGCACCGGCACAGGCCGACGCCGCGGCCGCGGCGCCGACCCTCGATGTCCTGCGCACCGTGCGCGAGGCCCGCGTCGGTTACGGCACGCACGCCTTCGGCCCCTACATCATCAGCATGAGCCGCAGCGCCGCCGATGCGCTGGCGGTGCTGGCGCTGGCGCGGGTCGCCGGATGCGTCGAAGACGGCGCCGTGCCGCTCGATGTCGCGCCGCTGTTCGAGACCATCGACGATCTGCGCGCGGCGCCGGAAATCATGCGCGCGCTGTTCGCCGATCCGGTCTATCGCCGCCATCTGCAGGCCCGCGGCGATCGTCAAACGGTGATGCTCGGCTATTCCGATAGCGCCAAGGACGGCGGCATCCTCGCCTCGCGCTGGTCGCTGCAGCGCGCCCAGGCCGAACTGCTGGAGCTTTCGCAGCAGGCCGGCGTGCGCATCGTCTTCTTCCACGGCCGCGGCGGCTCAGTCAGCCGCGGCGGCGGCAAGACCGAACGCGCGGTGATCGCCGCGCCGCGCGGCAGCGTCGACGGCGTGCTGCGGGTCACCGAACAGGGCGAAGTGATCCACCGCAAGTACGGCATCCGTGCACTGGCCCTGCGCAATCTCGAACAGGCCACCGCCGCGGTGCTGCGCGCGAGCCTGCGTCCGCGCCCGCCGGAACCGCGCGAGGCGCGCTGGCGCGAGCTCGCGACCGAGCTGTCGCAGGTCTCGCGCGCACACTACCGCACACTGGTCCACGAGCGCGCCGACTTCCCCGACTACTTCCGCGCCGCGACCCCAATCGACGTGATCGAACGCCTGCATCTGGGCTCGCGCCCGAGCAAGCGCCGCGACGGCGGCATCGAGGCGCTGCGCGCGATCCCGTGGGTGTTCGCGTGGTCGCAGAACCGCTCCGGCCTCACCGGCTGGTACGGCGTCGGCGCCGCCCTCGCCCACGGCATCGCCACGCACGGCATCGAGACCATGCAGGCGATGGCCCGCGACTGGCCGTTCTTCGCGGCGATGCTCGACGACATCGAAATGCTGATGGCGAAGTCGGACCTCGCCATCTTCGAACGCTATTCGCGCCTCGCCGGGCCGCTGCACACCGCGTATTTCCCGGGGATCGCCGAGGAATTCGAGCGCACCGGCGAGACCCTGCTCGCCCTGCGCGGCCGACGCCAGCTGCTGCAGGGCGACTATCGCCTGCGTCTGTCGATCCGACTGCGCAATCCCTACGTCGACCCGATCAGCCTGCTGCAGGTGGAGCTGCTGCAGCGCTGGCGCGCCGGCGATCGCGGCGACGAAGCCCTGTTCCGTTCGCTGGTGACCACCGTCAACGGGATCGCGGCGGGGATCCAGAACACGGGCTGAGGGCGGGATCTCCGAAACCCGGCATCCAGACGGCCAGCCGGGTTTTGCCGCGACCGCCTCAGCCTTTCGCGAGCAGCACGATCAGGAAAACCGCGCCGATAACCGTCCCGAGCGCACCGGCGACGATGCCGATCCACGCACGGAGCTTGCTGGTCGTGGCGCCGTAGGACGATTCCTGCAGCTTCCACTTCTTCAGCCCCAGCCAGCCGAGCACGATCGCGACCGGGCCGAGCAGGACGCCGAAACCGCAGAGCACGACCGAGCCGATGCCGATCCAGCATGCGAAAGCCGCGAGAGGATTGGTGGGAATGAGGACATCGACGGCGGAAGCGGAGGGACGAGGCGGCTGGTTCATCGGGATTTC
>JBIJBH010000045.1:0-13581 GCA_044345315.1 Lysobacteraceae bacterium | reverse complement strand
GCGGTTTCCGGTCGCTGCCGCGGCATCGCAGAGGCGATGCCGCGCCGGCGTATCCATGCGCCGGCCCACCCCATCTGACTTCGGAGCCACCCCATGAGCAAGGTCATCCAGGACGCCTACATCGTCGCCGCCACCCGTACCCCGGTGGGCAAGGCGCCGCGCGGCGTGTTCCGCAATACCCGTCCCGACGAACTGCTCGCGCACGCGCTGCGCAGCGTCGTCGCCCAGGCCCCCGGCATCGACACCTCGCGGATCGACGACGTGATCGTCGGCTGCGCGATGCCCGAGGGCGAGCAGGGCATGAACGTGGCGCGCATCGGCGCGCTGCTCGCCGGCCTGCCCAACGTCACCGCCGCGCAGACCATCAACCGTTTCTGCTCGTCCGGCCTGCAGGCCGTGGCGCTGGCGGCCGACCAGATCCGCCTCGGCAATGCCGATCTGATGATCGCCGGCGGCACCGAATCGATGTCGATGGTGCCGATGATGGGCAACAAGGTCGCGATGTCGCCGGAGGTGTTCGCGCGCGACGAGAACATCGCGATCGCCTATGGCATGGGCATCACCGCCGAGAAGGTCGCCGAGGAATGGAAGGTCTCGCGCGAAGACCAGGACGCGTTCGCGGTCGAATCGCACCGCCGCGCGATCGCCGCGATCCAGGCCGGTGAGTTCAAGGCCGAGATCAGCCCGTACGAGGTGATCTCGCGCATCCCCGACCTCGCCGGCAACGCGGTGCGGGTGAAGAAGACCCTGGTCGAGCTGGACGAAGGTCCGCGCCCCGACACCTCGATGGAAGGCCTCGCCAAACTCAAGCCGGTGTTCCGCAACGGCCAGTTCGGCGGCACCGTCACCGCGGGTACCGCTTCGCAAATGAGCGACGGCGCGGCCGCGGTGCTGCTGGCCTCCGAACAGGCGGTCAAGGACTACGGCCTGACCCCGCTCGCGCGCTTCGTCAGCTTCTCGGTCGCCGGCGTGCGTCCGGAAGTGATGGGCATCGGTCCGATCGCGGCGATTCCCAAGGCCCTGCAGCAGGCCGGCCTGACCCGCGACCAGCTGGACTGGATCGAGCTCAACGAAGCCTTCGCCGCGCAGGCGCTGGCGGTGATCCGCGACATCGGCCTCGACCCGGCCAAGGTCAACCCGCTCGGCGGCGCGATCGCGCTCGGTCATCCGCTCGGTGCGACCGGCGCCATCCGCACCGCGACCCTGGTCCACGGCCTGCGCCGTCGGCAGCAGAAGTACGGCATGGTGACCATGTGCATCGGCACCGGCATGGGCGCGGCGGGCATTTTCGAAGCGCTTTGATTCGTCCACCCGCGCTGCCGTGCGGTGCGCCGCACGGCAGCGTCCCCTGTCCTGCTCCGCCCTGCCCCGCCGGGCTCAGGCGACGTCCGCGACCTCTTCCTGCGCGACCTGGTCGCGGCCCGCGCGCTTGGCGACGTACAGCGCGGAGTCGGCGCGCAGCCACAGGCTGTCGTAGTCCTCGCTGTCGTTCTGCAGGGTGGCGATGCCGACGCTGAGACTCGGCCGCAAGCGGCCGTGCAATTGGAAATTCGCGTCGCGCACCGCATCCACCAGACGCTGACCGACCGCAGCCGCGGCGATCTGATCGTGGCCCGGCAGCAGCGCGCAGAATTCGTCGCCGCCGAGCCTGCCGAACAGGTCGCCGCCACTGAGCGTGCGCTGGCACAGCTGCGCGACCTGCGCGAGCACGCGATCGCCGGCCGCGTGGCCATGGCGATCGTTGATGAGCTTGAGGTTGTCCAGATCGAGCATCAGCATCGACACCGGCTGCCCGCGCATCCGCGCCTGGCGGATCGCCTGCTGCGAGAGTTCGACGAAGAAATGCCGGTTGTAGGCGCCGGTCAGACCGTCGTGAACCAGCAACCGCCGCAGCTGCGCGTTGTCGGCGTAGAGCATCGGCACGGCGAGCCCGAAGTAGCTGCCCGCGGCGAGCGTGATCATCGCGAACTGCAGGGTCAGCGCGTGCGCGTCCAGATCCAGCGCGAATACAAGCACGACCACGGTCAGGCTGAACAGCGCGATCGAGACCAGGGATTCGATCGCACCCTGGGTATGCACGATCCACAGCTGCAGCACGATCGCGATGAACACGATGAACAGCAGCGGCTGATTGTCGCGCGCCTGCGAAATCGCCAGCAGCGACAGCCCGGCCGCGCCCAGCACCAGCAGCAGCTTGAGCACGAAGGCCGCGGGGCGCCCCTGCGGCCGCGGCAGATCGTCGAAGGCGTACAGCCGCTGCGGCGTGCGGATGCGCAGCCGCTCGGCCAGGGTGCGCAGGCCGAGGACCAGCAGCGGGCCGGTGGCGATCAGCCCGGCGTAATCGCCGATCAGCCAGGGCAGGATGATCGCCCAGCCGTTTCCGGCGGGAACAAGGCCCACCAGTTGCGCGACCCAGACCCCGCCGACGGCCGCGATCAGGGCCGCGACGATGCCGGCGAGCAGGAAGGCCCCGACCGTGCGCGCCATCGACGGCGCGGCGTTGCGCGGAATCGACTGCAGGGTCGCTTCCGCGGCCAGCCAGAACGCGATGCAATGGGCGAAGGCGAACCCGAGACCATCGACGAACATCTCGACGCCGGAGAGCTGGCCCTCGCGCTGGAAGGTCGCGATCGCGCCCAGCACATTGGCCACGACCAGCGCCGGCCAGGCGCGCCAGCGCAGCACGGCGAAGGCGGCGAAACTGACTGCGGTCGGCGGGAACCAGAGGCTCGCGAAATCCGCGTATTCGAGCATCCGCGCGGCGTAGTACGCGGCCATCCACAGCGCCACCACCAGCGACGACATCAATGCCAGAGCCGACCATTGCACGGCCGTGGACGTCGGCGTGGTCGCACGCGCTTCGCTCATCGATCCGCCCCCTGCGGAATGGTCCTGCCGATGCCGTCCGGGGCGGATGACGATGCCGGTCCCGGGCATCGCGACCTGCAGAGCATAGCCGACCGAGGGCGCTCCGGGCGCGGGCGCGACGGAGCCGGCAGCTGGATTCAGCCGGAGGTAGGCCGCTGCCGGCGGTCGCGCCAGGCGTCCCGCGCCTGCAGCCACCAATAACTGGCCTGGGCACCGAGGAAGCCGAACGGCTTGTAGGCCGGGACCAGACCGTAGGGAGCGAACCGTCGCCAGCCGTCGTCGCCCCGGGCGATCGCCGCGGCCAAGGTCTCCCCGGCGAAGGTGGTCGGTGCCACGCCGTGGCCGCCGAAGGCCTGGGCCAGCCACAGGCCCTCGTCGATCCGACCGACCTGCGGCATCTCGTGGCGGGCATAGCTCATCAGCCCGGACCATGCGTGCTCGATGCGCACGCCCTCCAGCTGCGGATACACCCGCAGCAGGTCGCGATACAGCAGGCGCTGCACCGCCGCAGGCGCGCGATCGCGCACCGAGATCCGCCCACCCCAGAGCAGGCGGGTGTCCGTCAGCGGTCGGTAGTAATCGAAGGCGAACCGGCTGTCGTAGACCGCGGCGCGGGTCCGTATCGCGTCGTCGAGCCGCGCGCCCAGCGGTTCGGTCACCATCACGTAGGTCGCGATCGGCAGTACGCCTCCATCCACGTCGCGACGCAGCCCGGCGAGATAGCCGCCGCAGGCCAGCACCACCTGCGCCGCGCGCACCTCGCCCTGCGCCGTGCGCACGCGCCAGCCGGCGCCGTCGCGGGACAGCGCGAGCGCCGGCGAATCCTCGTACAGCCGCGCCCCGCCCGCCTCCGCTGCCGCGGCGATGCCGTGCGCGTATTTCAGCGGATGGAAATGGAAGGCGTCCGGCTCGAACAGGGCGTCGTGATAACGCGCTGTGCGCAGCAGGGCGCGGACCTCGTCGCGATCGCGCCACTGCCACTCGACGCCGAAATGCTCAGCCAGCAGTCGCTGTCGTGCGCGCAGGACGTCGGAATCGCGGAACCAGTTGGCCCAGAGCACCCCGGCGTCGACCAGATCGCAGTCGATGCGATAACGGCGCGCGCGTTCGCGGATCAGCCCGACCGCGGCGACGGTGCCGGCGTGCAGGCTGCGCGCGGCGTCGACGCCGAGATCGCGCAGCAGATCGGATTCGCCGCGCGAGAATCCCGAAAACACGAAACCGCCGTTGCGCCCGGAGGCGCCATGGCCGAGTTCGCGCGCTTCCAGCAGCACGACGCCGTCGCGACCGCGTTCGCACAGCCCGAGCGCGGTATTGAGCCCGGCGAAACCGCCGCCGACGATGCACACCTCGGCGTCGATCCGGCTCTGCAGCGGCGGGCGCCGCGACACCGCGCCGAGCGAGGCGCGGTACCACGTCTCCGCCGTGCGGTCCGCGGCCGATGCCATGGCTCTGGGCTCAGTCGAGATCGACGACGCCGAGTTCGCTCAGGGCGTTCTGCATCATGCCGCGGGCGGCGTCGCTGAGTTTCTCGTGATCGAGCGCGTAGCGGATCGTCGCCTCGATCAGCCCCAGATGCGTGCCGCAGTCGAAGCGCGTTCCCTGGAAGCGATAGGCGTGCACCGGGCTGCGCGCCAGCAGCGCCGCGATCGCGTCGGTGAGCTGGATCTCGCCGCCCGCGCCCGGCGTGGTCTTTTCGAGCAGTTCGAAGATCGCGCCGTCGAGCACGTAGCGACCGACCACCGCGAGCGTACTCGGAGCGACCTCGGGCCTGGGTTTTTCGACGATCTGGCGGATCGGCGCGCTGCGTCCGGCGAACGCGTCGGTGGCGACGATGCCGTAACTCGCGGTCTGTTCCCGCGGCACGTCCTGGACCGCGATCACGCTGACGCCGTCGGCTTCCGCCGCGTCGGCCATCTGCTTGAGCGCACCTGGACCACGATTCCAGATCAGGTCGTCCGGCAACAGCACCGCAAAGGGTTCATCGCCGACGATGGGTTTGGCGCACAGCACCGCATGACCGAGCCCCAGGGCTTCGGCCTGGGTCACGAAGACCGCGCGCACATGCGGCGGCAGCACGTTCCGCACCAGCTCCAGTTGCTCGGTCTTGCCCGACCGCTCGAGCTTCTGCTCCAGCTCGTAGGCCTTGTCGAAATAATCGGCGACCGAATGCTTGTAGCGGTTGGTGACGAAGATCAGGGTGTCGCAACCGGCCTCGATCGCCTCGTCGACCGCGTACTGGATCAGCGGCCGATCGACGATCGGCAGCATCTCCTTGGGCACGGTCTTGGTCGCGGGGAGGAATCGGGTGCCGAGGCCGGCGACCGGGAACACGGCTTTGCGGATACGGGCCATGGACAGTTGCAGTCAGGTCTTGCGCGCATTGCGCGCGGGGAATGCTACCACCGTCGACGCATGCGCATGTCCGGCCTCGCCGCCCTCGTTCGGCACGAACTCGGGCACCGCCTCGCGCAGGGTCGCGGCCAGGATGTCCAGATCGTAGCTCGCGCAGGCCTCGCGCATCCGCAGCAAGGCCGCCGCGATGGCCTCCATCGACACCTGCCGCGGCGCGGCCTGCAGGATCTTCGGATGCGAGGTCGGCCGGTAGCGTTCGTCGGCGTGGAACAGCGTCTCGTGCAGTTTCTCGCCGGGGCGCAGGCCGGTGTAGACGATCGCGATGTCGCGTTCCGGCTGTTTGCCGGCGAGCCGGATCATCTGCTCGGCGAGCAGCCGGATCGATACGGGTTCGCCCATGTCCAGCGTGTACACCGCCTGCTGCGAACCGATCGCCGACGCCTGCAGGATCAACTGGCAGGCTTCCGGAATGGTCATGAAGAATCGGGTGACGGCCGGGTCGGTCACGGTCACCGGGCCGCCGCTGCGGATCTGCTCGCGGAACAGCGGGACCACGCTGCCAGCCGAATCCAGCACGTTGCCGAAACGCACGGTGACGAAGCGGGTCGAACGCGGATCGGCCAGCGTCTGACAGAGCATCTCCGCCAGACGCTTGGTCGCGCCCAGCACATTCACCGGATCGACCGCCTTGTCGGTGGAGATCAACACGAAGGTGCCGACGCCGGCGGCGAGACTCTCGCGGGCGACGGTCTCGGTCGCCAGCACGTTGTTGCGCACGGCCTCGCGCAATTGCGACTCCAGCAGCGGCACCTGCTTGTAGGCAGCAGCGTGGAACACGGCATCCGGGTTGACGCGGTCGAGCGCGTTGCGGATCACCGCCGGATCGCCGCAGTCGCCGAGGATCGTCGCCAGTTCGATGCCCGGAAAGTCCCGCCGCAGGCGCATTTCGGTGGTGATCAGCGCCAGTTCGTCGATCTCGACCAGGGCGATCCGGCTGGCGCCGTGGCGCGCGCACTGCCGGCACAGCTCCGAGCCGATCGAACCGCCAGCGCCGGTGACCAGCACGCTGCGCCCGCCGAGCCAGTCGCGCATCGCTTTCCAGTCGGGCACCACCGGCGCGCGCCCGAGCAGGTCCTCGATCGCGACCTCCTTCAGCTCGCCGGGCAGCGAACGGCCTTCGAGGATGTCGTTGAGCCGCGGCACCATCCGGAACGGCAGCCCGGTGCGCTCGCAGGCTTCGATCACCCGGCGCATGCGCTGCGCATCGAGCGAGGGCATCGCGATCACCAGCAGCTTGGCCGCGGTTTCCGGCGCGATCCGGGTGACGTCGTCGATCCTTCCGAGCACCGGCACGCCGTGCAGATGGCTGCCGCGCAGCTTGGCCGCATCGTCGAGGAAGCCGACCGGCTGATAGGCGCCGGTCCGGCGCAGGTCGCGTACCACCGCTTCGCCGGCCTGGCCCGCGCCGAGGATCAGCACCCGGACCGCGGCCCGATCGTTGTTGATCCGGCCGTGATCCTTCCACGAGCGGTACATCAGCCGCGGCGCGCCGAGCATCAGGCTGATCGCGAACGGATACATGACCAGCACCGAACGCGGCGCCTGGTCGAGACGGTTGTAGATGAAGAGCACCAGCAGGATCGCGAGCAGACCGAACATGCTCGCCTTGAGGATGTTGAGCAGATCGGGGACGCTGGCGAAGCGCCAGACGCCGCGATACAGCCCGACCTGCCAGAACACCAGGCCCTGGGCGAGCAGGACCAGCAGCGCGTCGGTGGACCACAGCGGCGGCCGCGCGACGCCGTCGAGCATCGCGTAGCGGAACTGCACCAGCGCGGTCCAGCACAGCCAGACCATGCACAGATCGTGCAGCACGATGGCGGTGCGGGGCCATGCGGCGGCGAGACGATCGGTCAATGTGCTCATGCGCTCTCTTCCCCTTTCGCCATGCCGTTGCGCCGACGCAGCGCGAACCACAGCGCACTGCCCACGACCCACCAGCCCATCACCGCGATCGCGATCCCTGCTCCCTCCCCCCTCGTCAGCCACAGCATCAGCCCGCAGGCCGCCAACGTCCATACCCCATAACCCAAGGTCGCCGGCGAATGGCGCCCCGCGCGTCGAGCCCAGCGCTGATAGAGATGGCAGACATGCGGCGTCCACCAGCGCTCACCGCGCAGCACCCGTGTCGCGAGGGTATAGCCGGCATCGATCAGGAAGGCGCTGAGGGGCAGCAGCGTCAGCGGCCAGATCGCGACCGGCGCGGCGTCGAGGGCCAGTCCGGCCAGCAGCGCCACCCCGAAACCGAGCGTTCCGCTGCCCACATCGCCGAGGAAAATCCGCGCCTTCGGGAAGTTGAACGGCAGGAAACCCAAGACTGACCCGATCAAAGCCAACCCCAGATGAATCGACAGGACGCTGCCGGCCCAGAATGCGAACGCCGTCGCGACCAGTACCGCCTGGCTCGCCGCGAGCCCGTCGATCCCGTCCATGAAGTTCCAGATGTTGACGAGCGCCAATGACAGGACGAAGACGGTGAGCGCGAGCGTCGGCGCCGAACCGGACAGGTAGAACCCGAACGCGAGCCAGGCCGAAGCCAGCGCGTGCACCGCCAGCCGCGACCACGGCGACAGCGGGCGATGGTCGTCGAGCCAACCGATGCCGGCCACCAGCAGCAAACCCATGCCGGCGCAGACCAGCAGCACGATCTCGCGCGGCAGGCGCAGCACCAGCGCGGCGATCGCGATCAGCAGAGCGACGGCGATCGCGATCCCGCCGCCGCGCGGGGTCGCCACCGCATGGCTGCGGCGTTCGCCCGGGGCGTCGATCAGGCTGCGGTGAAGCGCATAGCGACGCGCAGCCCAGGTGCCCGCGGCGCCGATCGCCGCGAACAGCGCGGCCCACAGCAGGGAGCCGGGCGACAGCGGCATCAGACCACGGCGTAGTTGAGCAGCGGCTTCACCGTGCCCCACTCCTTGCAGCTCGGGCACTGCCAGTGGTGGCTGCGCGCGCCGAAACCGCAGCTCTTGCAGCGATAGCTCGGATTGCGCACCAGCAGTTGTTCGGTGACGTGCTTGAGATCCTGGAGGGTGGCGATCGGGTCGGTCTCGTCGGCCAGACTCAGGTCGATCAGCGCCGCTTCGCCGCGCACCGAAGGCCGCTCCTTGAGCTGCCGCGCCAGATAGTCGCGCGCCGCGTGCACGCCCTCGGCGGCCTCGACCAGCCGGGTCAGCGCCAGCACCGGCGAGATGCCCCGATAGTGCTCGCACATTTCGGTGAGGAAAGTGCGCGCGCCACTGGGATCGCCGACCCGCTCGTAGCAGACCAGCAGGTTCGGCAGGATTTCCGGCAGGTAGTCCGGATCGTGGCGCGCGGCGCGCTCGTAGGCGCGGATCGCCGCCGCGAACTGGCCGGCGTCGAATTCGATCCGGCCCTCGAGCATGCCCGCACGGACCGTGGTCGGGTCGGCCGCGTAGGCGCGCGCGATCGCGGCCCTGGCCGCGTCGATCGCGCCGGCCGCACGGTGACGCTCGGCCAGCTCGCATTCGAACTGGGCGACGAGCTTGCCCATCGGCTCGCCGGTCACCGCCTCGTAGCGCGACGCCTTGTCGATCGCCTGCTGCCAGTCGCGTTCGGCCTGATAGATGCCGATCAGATGGCGCAGCGCCTGCGGCGCGCGATCGTCGAGCTTCGCCAGATCGGTGAACACGGTTTCGGCGCGATCGAGCAGGCCCGAACGCATGTAGTCCTCGCCCAGCGCGAGCAGCGCCTGCACGCGCTGCTGATCGGTCAGATCGTGGCGCTGCACGAGCCCCTGATGCAGGCGGATCGCGCGGTCGACTTCACCGCGGCGGCGGAACAGATGACCGAGCGCGACCTGGGTCTCGAAGGTGTCCTTGTCCAGCTCGGCGACGTGCAGGAACAGCTCGATGGCCTTGTCCGGCTGCTCGTTGAGCAGATAGTTGAGGCCGCGGAAATAGGTCGTGGACAATCGGCTGACCTGATGATCGCTGTGGCGCTCGCCGCCGCGACGGCCGATCACCCAGCCGATCACCGCAGCCAGCGGAATCAGCAGGAAATACCAGAACCACTCGGAGATGAAGGCCATCTCAGGACTCCGGAAGCGTGGAAAGCGGCGCGGGCGCGGCAGGCGCCGCGGCGGATTCCGCGGCAATGGGCGGCACATCGCCGCGGGCGCGGGCCAACGCACGACGCAGGGGCAGCGCAACCGAGACCGCGATCGCAAGACCACCGAGCAGGACCCCGACCAGCAGCGTGCACAGCAGGATCACGCCGAGCCCGGCGCGAACCTCGATCAGGCCGAGATCGACCGTGGCGGGATCGGCGTTGAGCACGCCGAGCACGAGCCCGAACGACAGGCACAGCAGGGCGGTGAGCGCGCGCAGCAGACGCATGGAGTCGGTTCGCGGGTCGTGAGGACGGCAGCGGGACGAACCGTCAGTGTATGCCGGCCGGCGTCGGAAGACGATGGCGGCGGAAAGCGCGTGGGCGGATCAGTCTTCCGGCGGGAGCGGGACGACGTCGCTGACGCGATCGCGCAGCTCCTTGCCCGGCTTGAAATGCGGAACGTGCTTGCCCGGCAGGGCGACCGCGTCGCCGGTCTTCGGATTGCGCCCGGTGCGCGGCGGACGATAGTGCAGCGAGAAGCTGCCGAAACCGCGGATCTCGATCCGCTCCCCGCTCGACAGCGAACCGCCCATCATCTCCAGCAGCGACTTGACCGCCAGATCGACGTCGTCGGCCTTCAGATGACTCTGCCGCTGGGACAGGATCTCGATCAGTTCGGACTTGGTCATGGGCGTTCGCAATCCTCTGCAACGGGGCGCGGCAGGCCCGGCGTCGCGGCGGCCCGGGATCGCCGGACCGCCGCGTGCCGTGCAACGGCTGACTTACTCGGAACGGTTTTCCAGCTGCTCGCGCAGCAGCGCGCCCAGCTTGGTGGTGCCGCTGGCGGCATCGGCGGAGGCCTTGTTGTACTCGGCCAGTGCTTCCTGGGTTTCCGCCTCGTCCTTCGCCTTGATCGACAGCTGCAGGGTGCGGCCCTTGCGGTCCATACCGATCAGCTTGGCTTCGACCTTGTCGCCCACCTTGAGATGCTGGCTGGCGTCGTCGACGCGGTCGTAGCTGATGTCGCGCGCGGAGACGTAGCCCTCGATGCCGTCGCCCAGGTCGATCGTCGCGCCCTTGGCGTCGACGTCCTTGACCGTGCCGGAGACCTTCGAGCCCTTCGGATGGGTGGCCATGAACTGGCCGAACGGATCCTGTTCGAGCTGCTTGACGCCGAGGCTGATGCGCTCGCGCTCCGGATCGACCGCGAGCACGACCGCTTCAAGGGTGTCGCCCTTCTTGAAGTTGCGGACCACGTCCTCGCCGGTGGTGTTCCAGCTCAGGTCGGAGAGATGCACCAGGCCGTCGATACCGCCGTCCAGACCGATGAAGATGCCGAAATCGGTGATCGACTTGATCTGGCCGGAGACACGGTCGTTCTTCTTGTGGGTGGCGGCGAACACCTCCCACGGGTTCTGGGTGCACTGCTTCATGCCCAGCGAGATGCGGCGACGCTCTTCGTCCACGTCGAGGATCATCACCTCGACCTCGTCGCCGACCTGCACGACCTTGGACGGATTGACGTTCTTGTTGGTCCAGTCCATTTCGGACACGTGGACCAGGCCTTCCACGCCCGGCTCGATCTCGACGAACGCGCCGTAATCGGTGACGTTGGAGACCTTGCCGAACATGCGCATGTTGGCCGGGTAGCGGCGCGAGATGTTGTCCCACGGATCCTCGCCCAGCTGCTTGAGGCCGAGGCTGACGCGGTTGCGCTCGCGGTCGTACTTGAGCACGCGCACTTCCAGTTCCTGGCCGACTTCGACCACTTCGGACGGATGACGCACGCGCTTCCACGCCATGTCGGTGATGTGCAGCAGACCGTCGATGCCGCCGAGGTCGACGAACGCGCCGTAGTCGGTGAGGTTCTTGACCACACCCTTGAGCTTGGCGCCTTCGACCAGCTTCTCGAGCAGCAGCTCGCGCTCTTCCGAATGCTCGCTCTCGACCACCGCGCGGCGGGAGACGACCACGTTGTTGCGCTTGCGGTCGAGCTTGATGAGCTTGAACTCGAGTTCCTTGCCTTCCAGATACACCGGATCGCGGACCGGGCGCACGTCGACCAGCGAGCCCGGCAGGAACGCGCGGACGTCCTTGATGTCGACGGTGAAGCCACCCTTGACCTTGCCGCTGATGCGGCCGGTGATGGTCTCGTTCTTCTCGAGCGCCTGCTCGAGTTCGTCCCACACCATCGCGCGCTTGGCCTTGTCGCGGGAGAGGACGGTTTCGCCGAAGCCGTTTTCGAGGGAGTCAAGCGCCACCTTCACGGTGTCGCCGATGGCGACGTCGATCTCGCCGGCGTCGTTACGGACCTGTTCGATCGGGACGATGCCCTCGGACTTGAGGCCGGCGTTGATGACGACGACGTCGGTGCGGACGTCGACGACGACGCCGGAGACGATCGAGCCGGGCTTGAGCTTGGCCAGATTGACGGCCTGACTCTGTTCGAACAGTTCTGCGAATGATTCGGTCATGGGTTGATTACTCGGTTGATGACACAGATCGTGCGCCGCGAGGACGGTCGCGCGATCCACCCGTTGCGGGCCTGGGCGGGATTGCCTGTGGCCTTGGTGAGTGAGATAGGAACGCCGACGCTCGGCGCGTGCGCGCCGGATGCGTCGGAACTTCCTGCCGGGAAACGCTCGCGATCGCGAACGCCGTATCGACGGATCAGGATCGCTGTGCGGGCAACAGGGCCAGCACGCGATCCACGACCGCGTCGATGCCGAGGCCCGTGGTGTCGATGCGGACGGCGTCGTCGGCCGGCCGCAGGGGCGCCACCGCGCGATTGGCGTCGCGGGCGTCGCGGGCGAGAATTTCTCTCAGCAGGTCGTCCAAGATAACGGAAACCCCCTTGTCTTTCAACTGCTTATACCGCCTCTCGGCGCGTTCGGCCGGGCTGGCGGTCAAAAAGACCTTGCAGGGGGCATCGGGGAAGATGACGGTGCCCATGTCGCGGCCGTCGGCGACCAGGCCCGGGGGCTGACGGAAGGCGCGCTGGCGGTCGCGCAGGGCCGCCCGGACCTCGGGGACGGCGGCGATCGCCGAGGCGGCGGCCCCGGCGGTCTCGGTCCGCAGTTCGTCGGTGGCGTCGAGCCCGTTCACGATGACCCGCAGCTCGCCGTCGGCGCGGTCCTCGAAGCCGATCCGGGTGTCGAAGGCGCAGCGGACCAGGGCCGCGGGGTCGGCCAGATCCAGATCGGACCAGCCCGCCGCGACCCCGACCGCCCTGTAGAGGGCCCCGGAGTCGAGGTAGTGCCAGCCCAGGCGCTCGGCCACCCGACGGCTGATCGTGCCCTTGCCGGAGCCGGAAGGGCCGTCGATGGTGAGGACGGGCACGGCGGTATCGGACATGGAGGAGTGGCCCGGCGGTGAGGGGAAGCGGCATTCTAGCCGGGCGCTGTCCTGCTCCGCAGCGCCCGTCGCCGCAAGCACTTGAATCGCCTCGGAAATGCCTGCAGAATAGAGGGCTGTTTTACGTCATCGGCGCCGGAGCCCCGGCCCGCCACTCCATCAACCGCGTTATCGCCGAGGTTTCCATGAAGGTCCTGTCCTCCCTGAAGTCGGCGAAGGCCCGTCACCGCGACTGCAAAGTCGTCCGCCGCCGTGGCAAGGTCTTCGTGATCTGCAAGTCGAATCCGCGCTTCAAGGCGCGTCAGCGCTGAAGCAAGAAGGTACGCCCAAGGCGCGTCAGCGCTGAAGCCGGAAGGTATGCCCAAGGCGCATCAGCGCTGAAGCCGGAAGGTATGCCCAAGGCGCATCAGCGCTGAAGCCCCACAGGCTTCTCCCGGACGTCCCCAGCGCCGAGAAACACCGAAGGCCGCCATGTGCGGCCTTCGTCATGTGAGCGGACCGGAAATCCGAATCTCGATGACAACGCCCGCGGCCGGCATCGCGCATCCGTCACGATGCGTCGGCAAGGCAATGCGCTTACAATCGGCCGCGGCGTCGTCCATCCGACGCCCCACCCGTCGTTGGTTCGAGGAGGTTCCCCCGTGCGCCATCTCCCCGTCGTCATCATCGCCGCCGCGCTGTTCGCGGCCGCGCCCCAGGCCCAGGCCGACAAACTGCTGATCGAGCGCGTGAACCAGGAAGCCGGCATGGCCCTGCCCGCGCGCGGCATGCGCATGGCCGAGGTCGAACGCCGCTTCGGCGCGCCGACCCAGCGTCTGGATCCCCGCGGCGGCCAGAAGCGCCAGTGGCCGTCGATCCACCGCTGGACCTACCCGA
>JBIJBH010000447.1:0-3194 GCA_044345315.1 Lysobacteraceae bacterium | reverse complement strand
GGAAGTGGTCGGGCATCAGGACCCAGCAGATCGGCGTCGAATCCCGCCACAGCCGCGGGTCGCGGAGGACATGGGTCGTGGCCTTGGCGACATGGTCGTTCGCGAACCAGGGGTGTCGCTGCGAACAGACCGTGGTCAGCAGATACATGTGGTGTGGAAGGGAAATCCGACCTTCGCGCAGTCGGTGGTAGCCGAGTCTCTCGCGGGTTGTGTTCATGCCGGGAGGATCGGGCAATGCTGGCCCGGGCGCGATCGGGCGAATGCCAGGCCAGATGTAGGGAAAGTCCTTGTTCGCTCTTTTGTGGGAGGGGCGGAAGGCCCGACAAAGGGCCTGAGGGCCGGCAGGAAAGCGTCGGCCCTTCCGGGCCTCCCACAAACAGCAAGCGCTTGGATGTAGGGAAAGCCCTTGTTCGTTTTTTGTGGGAGGGCCGGGAGGCCCGACAAGACGCCCGAGGGCCGGCAGGAAAGCGTCGGCCCTTGACCAGTCTTCGACTGTTGAAAGCCGGGCCTCCCAAAAAAGAGCAAGCGCCTGAGGCAAAACATCGCTTTTGTGGGAGGGCCGGAAGGCCCGACAGGTCGCCTGAGGACTGACAGGAAAGCGTCGGCCCTCCCGGGCCTCCCACACAAACAGCAGGCGCCTGAGAGAAAACATTGCTTTTGTGGGAGGGCCGGAAGGCCCGACGAAGGGCCCGAGGGCTGACAGGAAAGCGTCGGCCCTCCCGGGCCTCCCACAGCAGCAGAAGCATCCATCGGGAGCAGGGCCTCCCACCGAGCGCATGGGCTCCCAAGAGCATGCGACGGGGCATGGGTCCTGCAGGACCCGGCTCAGCGCCGGGCGACGATCAGCCAGTTGTTGAAGGGCGTGTTGCCGTGGAGGGCGCGGGTGTCGACGCGCAGGCCGGCGGTTTCGAGCACGCCGCGCAGGCCGTCGAGGGTGGGGTAGCTGCGTGGACGGGAACCCATCCAGCCGACGGTGTGGGCGAAGCGGTCGGTCCAGCGGCTGATGCGGGTGCGGTGGCTGTCGTCGGCGATCGCGCTGCGGATCACCAGACGCGCGTCGCCGTCGAGCATGGCGGCGGTCGCGGTCAGCAGGGCGTCGCGGACCGGGGCGTCGAGGTACTGCAGCACGTCGAGGATGGCGACGCTGCCGCGATGGTCCGGCAGTCCCCGGGCGAGATCGACGACCTCGAAGGCGGCGTCGCCCAGCGCGCTGCGTTCCGCGACGCGGCGGGCGCGGGCGATCTTGGCGGCGTCGTTGTCGACGCCGCGGTAGGGCAGGGCGATGCCGGCGCCGCGCAGGGTGTGCGCGAGCAGGCCGAGGCCGCAGCCGAGGTCGAGCAGCGGCGCGGTGCTGCCGCGCAGGGCGTCGATCGCGCCGGGATACAGCGGGTCGGTGCGCAGTTTGGTGCGTACGTAGTAGTAGTCGTAGCGATTGCCCAGCGGGAACCGCGGCAGGAAGGCTTCGGCGATGCGCCGGGCCTCGGCGGTGGCGAGCGTCGGCGCGGGCAGCGATGCGCTCACGGCGTCGACGCCCTGCGCTCGGCGAGCGCGTCCCGGGCGGCCGGCAACGCCAGCTGCGCCCATTCGGCGTAGAGCGCGGCGGAAGGATGCAGGCCGTCGTCGGCGAGCATCGCCGCTTCGGCGCCGCGGGCGCGGCTGACCGGGGCGATGTCGACGAAGGTCACGCCGCGGCGCGCGCAGACATCGGCGGCGATCGCGTTGTAGGCGTCGAGTTCGCGCGCGATCGCGGCGCGGTCGCGGTCGGCTTCGATCGCGAATGGAGTCACGCCCCAGTCGGGGATCGCGAGCACGAACACGCGCCGCTCGCGGCCGCCGGCGTAGCCGATCGCGCGTTCGAGCAGCGCGGCGAATTCGCGCGCGTAGTCGTCGGCATCGCGGCCGCGGTACTGGTTGTTGACGCCGATCAGCAGGCTGACCATGTCCCAATCCGCGGTCAGCGGCTCGGCCGCGTCGAGCGCGGCGGAGAGTTCGTCGGTGGTCCAGCCGGTGGTGGCGATGATCCGCAGATCGTCGATCGTGAGCCCGGCGGCGCGCAGCGATGCGACCAGCTTCGCCGGCCAGCGGCCTTCGGGCGCGACGCCCTCGCCGATGGTGTAACTGTCGCCGAGGGCGAGGTAGCGCGCGGCGGGCGACTCCTGCGACGCGGTGGCGCCGGCGACAGCGGGGACGATCGCCGCCAATGCCGGGACGATCGCCGCGATGCTCACCGCTCAGGCCACCGCGGTCCGGGCCGCCAGCCCGGCTTCGGCGCGGCGGCCGAGCACACGGTCGATCCGCGCGAACACTTCGCGCAGCACCGGCGCTTCCGGCAGCAGGGTCACGCGGAAGTGATTGCGTTCGGGCACGTTGAAGCTGGAGCCGGGGACGATCAGCACGTCTTCGTTCTCGAGCATCTCCAGCGCGAAGGCGTGATCGTCGAAGCCGCGCGCGGCCGGGCCGACCACCGCCGGGAAGCCGTACAGCGCGCCGGCCGGCGGCACCAGGGACAGATGCTCGCTGCGTTCGCAGCAGTCGATCAGGGCGCGGCGGGTCTCGTACAGCCGGCCGCCGGGCGCGGTGAGCGCGCCGATGGTGTCGTCGCCGTGCAGCGCGGCCTCGATCGCGAACTGGCCGGGCACGTTGGCGCACAGGCGCAGCGCGCCGAGCAGATCCATCGCATGGTGGAACTCGCCGCTGCGCAGCGGATCGCCGCTGAGCACCGCCCAGCCCACGCGCCAGCCGCAGGCGCGATGCACCTTCGACAGGCCGCCGAAGGACAGGCAGGGCAGGTCGCCGGCCAGCGGCGCCAGCGGCTCGAAGCGTGTGCCGTCGTAGAGGATGTGGTCGTAGATCTCGTCCGCCATCAGCAGCAGGTGATGCTTCGCGGCGATCGCGACGATGCGCTCGATCAGCGCGCGCGGATAGCTGGCGCCGGTCGGATTGTTGGGGTTGATCAGCACGATCGCGCGGGTGCGCGAGGAGACCAGCGACGCGATCTCGTCCGGGTCGGGCAGGAAGCCGTTCTCGGCGCGGCAGCGGTAGTACACCGGGCGGCCGTCGTTGAGGATGGTCGCGGCCGACCACAGCGGGTAGTCGGGCGAGGGCAGCAGGACTTCGTCGCCGGGGTTGAGCAGGGCGCGCAGCGAGAGGTCGATCAGCTCGCTGACGCCGTTGCCGACGAACACGCGCTCGGG
>JBIJBH010000044.1:0-13619 GCA_044345315.1 Lysobacteraceae bacterium | reverse complement strand
GTGGTCTGACGCAGGCCGGCGGACACTTTCTCGATCTCGGACATCGTCTTGCGCTCCATGGCGTGGGGATGGCCGCAAGGTAAGCACCACCCGGGCCGCAAGACCTCACGTTGCGATCACGGTTTCCTCTCGCGCGTCGCTATCCCGCACAAGCCATTGATCCTGCAGGATAAAAACGGGCAGGAGAGACAATTTCGAGAGATCGCCGGGGGCGCCGCGGCCGGTTCTGGCAGCCTCACCGGGGCACCGGGCCGGTGTTTTGCGGGAATGTGCCGGGAAATCGTGCACCCCGAACGCACCGGGGCGGCCGAAGCCGCCCCGGTCGGGTCATCGCGGTCGCGCCGGGCTCACTTGTTGAGCTGCTGCCACAGGAAGGTGTAGGCCAGCGCGCGCATGTGCGCTTCCTGCTGGTTGTTGGCGGCGCCGCCGTGGCCGCCCTCGATGTTCTCGTAGTAGCGCACGTCGGCGCCCATCGCTTCCATCTTCGCCATCATCTTGCGCGCATGGCCCGGGTGGACGCGGTCGTCGCGGGTCGAGGTGGTGAACAGCACCGGCGGGTACTTCACCCCGTCCTTGAGCAGGTGATAGGGCGAGAAGGTGCGGATGAACTCCCAGTCCTTCGTATCCGGATCGCCGTATTCAGCCATCCACGAGGCGCCGGCCAGCAGCTTGGTGTAGCGCTTCATGTCCAGCAGCGGCACCTGGCAGACGATCGCGCCGAACAGCTCCGGATAATGGACGACCATGTTGCCCATCAGCAGGCCGCCGTTGCTGCCGCCCTGGGCGCCGAGGCGCTTGGGCGAGGTGATCTTGCGCGCGAACAGGTCCTGCGCGACCGCGGCGAAGTCCTCGTAGGCCTTGTGCCGGTTGGCCTTGAGCGCAGCCTGGTGCCAGCGCGGGCCGTACTCGCCGCCGCCGCGGATGTTGGCCAGCACGTAGACGCCGCCCTGCTGCAGCCAGCCGCGGCCGGCCATCGCCGGATAGCTGGCGGTGTAGGAGACCTCGAAACCGCCGTAGCCCCAGAGCAGGGTCGGGGTGCTGCCGTCCATCTTCATGTGCTTGGGGCGGACGATGAAGTACGGCACGCGGGTGCCGTCCTTCGAGGTCGCGAACTGCTGTTCGGCGACCAGGCCGTCGGCGTCGAAGAACGCCGGCATCGCCTTGAGCTTCTCCGGCTTGCGCCCGATCTCCACCAGCGACAGCGAGGTCGGGGTGAGGAAATCGGAGGTCGTCATCCACAGCGCGTCGCTCTCGTCCGGATCGACCGGGCTGACGCTGGTGGTGCCGACCGCCGGGACGCCCTCGATCAGGCTCTGGCGCCAGCCGCCTTCGCCGAGCGGGGTCAGCACGCGGATGCGGCTCTTGACGTCGCTGAGCAGGGTGAGCACCAGATGGCCGCGGGTCCAGGCGTGGCCGGACAGCGACGTGCGCTCGTCGGGCGCGAACACCACGTCGAAGTCGCGGCTGCCGGCCATGAACTTCTCGAAATCGATCGCCAGCAGCGAACCGGCCTCGTAGGTGCGGTCCTTGAGCTTCCACGGCTCGCGCAGTTCCAGCGTCATCCACTGGTTGTGCACCACCTTGTTGGCCGAGTTGGGCGCGTCGATCTTGACCAGCTTGCCGTCCTTGCCGCGCAGGTACAGTTCGTCGTTGTAGAAGGCGATGGTGCGGCTGACGAAGCTGCGCTCGTAGCCCGGCGTGAGGTCGTGGAACGCGGCGATGTACATGTCGTCGGGCTTGCCCTCGTACACCACCTTCGCCGACGCCATCGGCGTGCCTCGCTTCCACTCGCGCACGGTGCGCGGATAGCCCGACTCGGTCATCGTGCCGGCGCCGAAGTCGGTGTAGACGTAGACGGTGTCGCGATCGACCCACTGCAGGCCGCCCTTGGCTTCGGGGCGGAAGAAACCGTCCTGCACCCAGGTCTTGCTCTCCAGATCGAACTCGCGGGTGACGTCGGCGTCGGCGCCGCCGCGCGAGAGCGCGATCAGGCAGCGCTCGTACTCCGGCTTGAGGCATTCGGCGCCGCGCCAGACCCATTTCTCGTTCTCGGCAGCGTTCAGCGCGTCGAGGTCGATCACCGTTTCCCAGGTCGGTACGGCCTTGCGGTACTCGTCCAGCGTGGTCCGCCGCCACACGCCGCGCGGGTTCTGCTTGTCGCGCCAGAAGTTGTAGTAGAAGCGGCCGATCTTCTGCACCGCCGGGATGCGCGCATCGGAATCGAGGATCGCGAGCAGATCCGCTTCCAGCTTCTTGAACTCGGGCGTGGCGGCGATCTCGGCCTCGGCGCGGGCGTTGCGTTCGCGCACCCAGTCCAAAGCCTTGGGGTCCTCGACGCCTTCGAGCCAGAGGTAGGGATCTTCGGCGGCGGTATCGGACATGGACGCGGGCTTGGCGGCAGCTGGCTTGGCGGAGGGGGACGCGGCGCGGACGTCGGTCAGCGGACCGACCGCGCCGAGCGCGACGGCGCAGCCGACCGCCAGGCCGACGGCGAGACGGAGTTGCGGAGACTGTGACATGCGGAAGCCCGAAACGTGTACCGGCGTAACCCGGCGGGGCGGTCACGCTAGCACAGCCGGCCCCGCCCCCGACCTGCCGGAAGTCCCGGGGCGGAGACGGGGCCGGCGGCGGGTCCCGTAGGCAGCGGCCGAGGGGCTCAGGCCGCCCGGCGCGGGGCCGCGACAGCGGTCTGCCGCTGCGCGGACCGCGGCACGACCGGCAGCCGGTGCACCCGCGCCGAGGGCCGGATCGCCAGCGCCGCCTCCGCGCGCCGGCGCAGACCGCGGGCGACGGCCCAGGCGCACAGCGGCAGCGCCGCCAGCCAGAACGGCAGCCAGCCGAAGGTCGCACCGGCACCGCGCGCCTCGGGGAAGGCGAGCATCGCCACCAGCGCCAGCGCGACGGCGCCGAGCAGGGCCTGTTCGATGCGGGAGAGGACGATCGCATGCTGATGCGGGGCGGACGACTTCGACATGGCGGGGCTCCGACGGGGACCGAAGCCAGTCTCCCCGGCTGCCGTCTCACGGGCCAAGACGCTGCGGCCGATCATGCGATCATGCCGCCGGCCCCCCGGAGACCGCGCATGCTGACTGCCTTGCTGCTCGCCACCCAACTCGCCGCGGTCGAGCCCGACTTCGCCGAAGCCAAGGCCCGCGCCGACGAATACGAAGCGCTGCTCACCGCGCGCGACAGCAACGCCCTGGTCGAAGCGCAGACCGCCGCGCTCGACGCGGCGCTCAAGGTCTGCGGCCCCGCGCCCGCCCGCGCCGCGCCGATCACCATCGTGCTGCGGGTCAATCGCGAGGGCCGGCCGGAAAGCGCCTGGCGCCACGGCGACACCGACTTCGCCGTGTGCATGGAACGCGAACTCGCTGCTGCGCGGCTGCCGGTGGCGGCGGGCAAGGCGTTCTACACCTCCTACGAATTGTCGTTCGCGCCCTGAGCGGCGCACCGCGAGGGACAGACCATGACCATGACACCGATCCGCGCACTGCTACTCGCCGTCGCGCTATGGGCCGCCGCGATCGCGCCCGGCCATGCGCAGCAGATGACGCCGGTCGCGCCGGAGACGCGATTCGAGCTGCCGCTGCTGGAACTGCGCTCGCCCGCGGGCAAAGGCTGGATGACGGTGGACGCAGGTGCGGAAGGGCGGTTCTTCCTGCGCGAGGGCGAACACCGGCATGCCTCGATCGCGGCGACGGCGACGTTCTTTCCGCTGCAGCCGGCGCTGGATCGCGCCGGGTTCGAAGCGCTGATCCGCGAGCAGGTGGCGCGCCAGGCGCCGCCCGATCGCTTCGAACCGGTGGAGTCCTCGCTGGAATACGGCGAGAGCCGTGGCTATCCGTGCTTGCGCTACGCCGGCGTGGTCCGCGACACGGCCGCGCAGGTCGGCGGCGGCCGCACGCGCCAACTGCTGCTCGACGTGCAGGCGCTGTATTGCCGCCATCCGCACGACGCGAGCCGCGGGTTCTCGCTGGTATATTCGTATCGCGGCCCGGAGCGAGATCCGGCGCTGGCCACGGATGCGGAAGCGTTCTTCGCCGGCGCGAAACCGCTGCCGCCGCCCGCGGCTACGGCCACGGCCACGGCCACGGCCACGGCCACGGCCACGGATCGATGATGGCCCGGTAGAGCGGGCTTCAGCCCGCTGCCGCATATCCGAAGATCAGGAACAGCGGGCTGAAGCCCGCTCTACCGTTGCGGGTCCACCGGAGACGGCTTGCCCGAGGTGGGTCGATCGAAGCGCGTCAGCGCTCGTAGTTCGCCACTGCGAGCTGCAGCATCGACTTCATCTGCTCGCGCAGCGCCGCCGGTTCGACGATCTCGGCGTCGGGGCCGTAGTGCAGCACGTCCATCAGCAGTTCGCGCGGGGCGCTGTAGGGCACCTTGCGCTCGAAGCGGCCGTCGGGCAGGTGGCGATCCTGCTGCTGCGAGTGCCAGTGCTCGTCGGCGACCCAGCGCGCGATCTTCTGGTTGAACACGATCGTCGCCCAGCCCTTGGGCGCGCCGGAGAAGATGCCGTAGCTGCCGGCGAGGTGGTCGTTGAGTTCGGTTTCGGGCACGTCGCGGGCGGCGGTGTCCTGCATCCGCGGGACCGACACGCGGTCGACCGAGAAACTGCGCAGGGCCTCGCGGTCGTGGTCGTAGGCGTCGAGATACCAGTTGCCGCGGTAGTGTGTGACGCGCTGCGGCGACACCGTGCGCCGGGTCTTCTCGTCGGTGGAGCGGGCGCGGTACTCGAACCCGAGCTGTTTGCGCTCCAGCACCGCCGAGCACACGATCCGGAACACCTGCTCGTCCATCTTCCGGGTGCGGTACGGGATCACCCGCACCCGCTCGACCGGCCAGCGCTTGCCGGGGGCGTGTTCCTCCAGCAGCTTCTCGATCCGCTGCTGCAGCGGCGCCAGCGCCGAGGACAGCACGCCGCCGCCGGTGCGGCTGAGCAGCTGCTGCGCGGCGAGCAGCGCGTGCAGCTCCTCGGAGTTGAGCCACAGCCCGGGCAGCTCGAAGCGCTCGCCCTCGCGCGGGTCGTAGCGGAAGCCGGCCTCGCCGTCGCCGACGATCGGCGCCATCAGCGCGTCGCGCAGGAAGGCCAGATCGCGATAGGCGGTGGCGCGCGAGCATTCCAGCTCGTCCTGCAGCCGCTTGACCGTGACCGGGTAGCGGGCGCTCTTGAGGATGCGGTGCAGCGAGAGAATGCGTTCGTAGCGGTCCATGTGCTCGATTATGGCGGAGGGACGGGAACCCGGGCAGGCGGCGACGGAAGAAGTCCCCGCGCCCGGCGCAACCGATGGGCGCCGGCCTGCCTCCTTGGGAAGGCGACCCGCGTAACCCAGCGAGGCCTCACCGGCTGAGACGGTCGCAGGCCACCCCGACCCGACGGGTCGGGCTTACTCTGTTCCGTTCCCTCCAACGACGCCCCCCGGACGACGACCCCACCATGGCAGACGATGCGATCCAGCAGTACTACGGCGAAACCCTCACCCACCAGCGCGACCTCAGGACCGGCGCCTGCTGCAGTCCCGAGGCGATGCCGCACTGGCTGCGCGACTGGCTGCGGGAGGTGCCGCAGGAGGTCACGGATCGGTTCTACGGCTGCGGTTCCCCGATCGCGGCCGCCGCGGAGGGCGCGACCGTGCTCGATCTGGGCTGCGGCACCGGCCGCGACGCCTTCCTGACCTCGCGCCTGGTCGGGCCGGGCGGCCGGGTGATCGGCATCGACATGACCCCGCAGCAGTTGGCCGTGGCCCGGCGCGCCCTGGACGAGCATCGCAGCCGCACCGGGCTGGACAACATCGAGTTCCGCGAGGGGTCGATCGAGGATCTGGCCGCGGCCGGGATCGCCGACGCCAGCGTCGACGTGGTCGTCTCCAACTGCGTGCTCAATCTGGCCGCGGACAAGGGCCGGGTGCTCGCCGAAGTCTTCCGGGTGCTGCGTCCGGGCGGCGAGCTGTATTTCTCCGATGTCTTCGCCGACCGCCGCATCCCGCCCGCGCTGCTGGCCGACCCGGTGCTGCGCGGCGAATGCCTGTCCGGTGCGCTGTACATGGAAGACTTCCGGCGCCTGCTGCTCGGGCTGGGCTGCGCGGATTTCCGCATCTGCGCGCGCAGCCCGGTGCCGCTGCTGGATGCCGAGGTGGAGGCGAAGATCGGACACATCCGCTTCGAGAGCGTGACCGTGCGCGCTTTCCGGCTGGATCTGGAAGACCGCTGCGAGGACTACGGCCAGGTCGCGACCTATCGCGGCAGCATCGCCCATCATCCGCACGCCTTCGCGCTCGACGACCATCATCGTTTCGAGACCGGGCGGCCGATGCTGGTCTGCGGCAACACCGCCGACATGCTGAGCCGGACCCGCTACGCGCCGCATTTCGCGGTGACCGCGCGCGGGCCGCATTTCGGTCTGTTCGACTGCGCGCCGCCGGCTGCGGCCGCGGGCGTCGCAGCGGCCTGCTGCTGAGATGACGACGATGCCGGACCGCAGCATCGGCGCGAAGCTGCCGCAAATCGACGAAACGCGGATGGAGACGGTCGCATGAACACGAAAAAACTGTTGCTGGCGCTGCTGGTCATCGGCGCGATCGTCGCCCTGTACCTCGCCGGGTTCGGCGAGTATCTGAGTCTGGCCGGGATGCAGTCGCTGCTCGGCGAGGCGCGGGCCTACGCGGCGGAGCACCCGTGGGTCGCGATCCTCGGATTCGCGGCGCTGTACGTCACCGCGACCGCGCTGTCGTTTCCCGGCGCGACCGCGCTGACCCTGTTCGCGGGCGCGGTGTTCGGGCTGTGGACCGGGGCCGCGATCGTGGCGGTGTCGGCCACGCTCGGCGCGACCCTGGCGATGCTCGGCGCGCGCTACGTGCTGCGCGATGCGGTGCGCGCGAAGTTCGGCGAAAGGCTGGCGGCGATCGACGCCGGCGTCGCCCGCGAGGGCGGCTTCTATCTGTTCGCGCTGCGGCTGGCGCCGGTGTTCCCGTTCTTCGTCATCAATCTGGTGATGGGCCTGACGTCGATCCGCACCGCGACCTATGCGTGGGTGAGCCTGATCGGCATGCTGCCGGGCACGCTGGTGTACGTGAACGCCGGGCGCGAACTGGGCCGGCTGCAGAGCGCCGGCGACATCCTCAGCCTGCCGCTGGCGCTGGCATTCACCGCGCTGGCGCTGCTGCCGCTGGTCGCGCGCCGCGCGCTGGACGCGCTGCGCGTCCGCCGGGTGTATCGCGGCTGGACCCGGCCGAAGCGCTACGACCGCAATCTGATCGTGATCGGCGCCGGCGCCGCCGGTCTGGTCACCAGCTACATCGCCGCGACGGTGCGGGCGAAGGTCACGCTGATCGAGAAGGCGGAGATGGGCGGCGACTGCCTCAATCGCGGCTGCGTGCCGTCGAAGGCGCTGATCCGCGCCGCGCACGCGGCGGCCGAAGTCGACGGCGCCGGGCGTTTCGGGGTCGACGCGCGCCGCGGCAGGACCGACTTCGCCGCGGCGATGGCGCACGTGCGCGCATCGATCGCGGCGATCGAACCCAACGACTCGGTCGAGCGCTACACCGGGCTCGGGGTCGAGGTACTCCAGGGCGAAGCGAAGATCGTCTCGCCCTGGGAAGTCGAGGTGGACGGCCGGCGGCTGGCCGCGCGCCATCTGGTGATCGCGACCGGCGCGCGTCCGTTCGTGCCGCCGATCCCGGGCCTGTCGGACGTGCCGCACTGCACCTCGGACACGTTCTGGTCGCTGCAGGCCCTGCCCGAGCGGATCGTGGTACTGGGCGGCGGCCCGATCGGCTGCGAACTGGCGCAGGCGCTGGCGCGCTTCGACTGCGACGTGAGCGTGGTCGAGATGGCGCCGCAACTGCTGGTCCGCGAGGACGCGGACGCCGCGGCCGTGGTCCAGGCCGCGCTGGAGCGCGACGGCGTGCGCGTGCTGAGCGGGCATCGCGCGCTTGAGGCGCGCGCCGGCGAACCGCATCGGCTGGTCGTCGAACACGCCGGCGTGCGCAGCGAACTGCCTTTCGATCTGCTGCTGATCGCGGTCGGGCGCACGCCCAACGTCGATGGCTTCGGGCTGGAGACGCTGGGCATTCCGCTGCGCGCGAACCGCACGATCGAGACCGATGCATATCTGCGCACGAAATTCCCGAACATCCTCGCGGCCGGCGATGTCGCCGGGCCGTTCCAGCTGACCCATGCCGGCGCGCATCAGGCATGGTACGCGGCGGTCAACGCGCTGTTCGGCGGCCTGCGTCGGTTCAAGGCCGATTACCGGGTGCTGCCGGCGGCGGTCTTCACCGATCCGGAGCTGGCGCGGGTGGGCTTGAACGAACGCGAGGCGGCGGCCCAGGGCATCGCGGTCGAAGTGGTGACGCATCCGTTCGCGGAACTCGATCGGGCGATCGCCGAAGGCGCGACCGAGGGTTTCGTGAAGGTACTGGTGGTGCCGGGCAAGGACCGGATTCTCGGCGCGACCGTGGTCGGCGCCCGGGCCGGCGATCTGATCGCGCTGTTCGCGCTGGCGATGAAGCAGAACATCGGTCTGGACAGGATCCTCGGCACCGTGTTCGCCTATCCCACCTTCGCCGAGGCGGCGAAATTCGCCGCCGGCGCGCGCCGCAAACGCCACAAACCGGAGCGTCTGCTGCGCTGGCTGCAGCGCTATCACGACTGGAATCTGAAAGGATGAGCATGACCTTCGTTCGCGATCGAACCGCACCCCCACCCGGCCGACAGCGCCGTCCCGCAGCGGCGACGGCGTCGGGCAGCCTGCTGATCGCGGCGCTGGGCGCGGGCCTGGTCGCTGCGGCCGCCGCTGCGACGGCCATTGCGGCGACCCCGACGAATCCGGCGACCGCGCCGGCCAAACGGGCGCCGAAGGCCGCGCCTGCGCAGCCCGCATCGCCACCGGTGATCCGGCCCACGCCGTTCTCCTCCGGGCCGCTGGCCGCCACCGCGCCGCCGGGCTGGGCCGTGCAGACCCTGCCGAAGGTCGAACGCCGGACCCGCTACGATCTGGTCGACGACGGCGGCACCCTGGTGCTGCGCGCACGCGCCGATGCATCGGCCTCCTCGCTGCGGCACGGACTGCTGGTCGACCCGAAGGCCACGCCGATCCTGCGCTGGCGCTGGCGCACCGAACGCGTCCTGCAGGGCAGCGACATGCGCACCAAGGAAGGCGACGACTACGCCGCACGGCTCTATGTCTTCTTCGATCGCGATCCCGACACCATGAGCCTCAAGGAACGCACCCTGCTGCGGCTGGGGCGCGCGCGCTACGGCGACCAGTTGCCCGCGGCGGCGCTGTGTTACGTCTGGGACAACCGCCATCCGGTCGGGACGATCATGGACAACGCCTACACCGCGTTCGTGGCGATGGTGGTCGCCAGCAGCGGCGATGCGCAGCCCGGACGCTGGCAGACCCTGCAGCGCGACGTGAACGAGGACTATCGCCGCGCGTTCAACACCGACCCGCCGCGGATCATCGGCGTGGCGGTGTCGGTGGACACCGACAACACCGGGGAATCGACCACGACCTGGTTCGGCGACATCGAATTCGTCGCCGGAGGTGCGCGATGAACATCGCCACCGAAGTCTCCGCGCCGTCGTTCGCCGAGACCCTGCACCGTCGCGGCCTCGCGCTGCCGCGCACGCCGCTGGAGATCCTGCAGGTCAATCTGACCGCGCGCTGCAATCTCGCCTGCACCCACTGCCATGTCGAATCCGGCCCCAAGCGCAGCGAGGCGCTGGAGGCGCGCGGGATCGACCGCCTGATCGAATTGCTGCCCACCGCGCCGGCGCTGCACACCCTGGATCTGACCGGCGGCGCGCCGGAGCTGCATCCGGAGTTCCGGCGACTGGTGCTGGCTGGCCGCGCGCACGGGCTGAAGGTGATCGATCGCTGCAACCTCACCGTGCTGTTCGAACCCGGACAGGAAGACACGCCGGAATTCCTCGCCGAGAACGGGGTCGCGATCGTCGCCTCGCTGCCGTGCTATTCCTCGGCCAACGTCGAGAAGCAGCGCGGCAAGGGCGTGTTCGGGCAGAGCATCGAGGCGCTGCAGCGTCTCAATGCGCTGGGCTACGGCCGCGGTGGCGACGCGCCGACCCTGGATCTGGTCTACAACCCGGGCGGGCCGTTCCTGCCGCCGGCGCAGGCAGCGCTGGAGGCCGACTATCGCGTGCGGCTGCAGGCGGATTTCGGCATCGTCTTCGACCGGCTGTACACCCTGACCAACATGCCGATCAAGCGCTTCCTGCACGATCTGCGCCGCGACGGCCGGCTGGACGCCTACATGCAGCTGCTGATCGATCACTTCAATCCGCGCGCGGCCGAGGGCGTGATGTGCCGCAACCTGGTGTCGGTGGGCTGGGACGGCACGCTGTACGACTGCGATTTCAACCAGATGCTCGCGATGCCCGCCGGCGGCGCGCGCACGACGCTGTGGGAGATCGAGCGGCTGGACTCGATCGAACGCCGCCCGATCGCATTCGCGTCGCACTGCTACGGCTGCACCGCCGGCGCCGGCAGCAGCTGCGGCGGCGCGCTGGCCGGATGAGCGACGGTCCGGCCTCGTCATCGCTGGCTCGACTGTCGATCGTGCTGCCGATCGGCCCGGGCGATCGCGCCTGGCCGCCGCTGCACGCGACCCTGCGCGAACGCGCGCCGGAAGCGGAACTGCTGCCGGTGTTCGCGACCGGCGATCCGCAGACCGCACCAGCCGCAGCGCTGCGCTGCGCGCCGGGACGCGCCCGCCAGCAGAACGCCGGCGCCGAGGCCGCGACCCGCGACTGGCTGTGGTTCGTGCATGCCGATACCCGGCTCACGCCCGAAGCGCTGCCGGCACTGGGCACGTTCCTGGCCCGCGACGAACCGGCGCTGGGCTGGTTCCGGCTGCGGTTCGCCGAGGAAGGCCCGCGCGGTCTGCGGCTACGCATGCGCTGCAATGCCGTCGGCGCGAACTGGCGTTCGCGCGCGCTCGGGCTGCCGTTCGGCGACCAGGGCCTGCTGCTCCCGCGCGCGGCGTTCGCGCGGCTCGGCGGTTTCGACACCACGCTGGCCTATGGCGAGGATCATGCGCTCGTGTGGGCGGCGCGGCGTGCGGGCCTGCCGCTGCGCGCGATCGACGCCGCGCTGATCACCAGCCCGCGCAAATACGCCGAACGCGGCTGGGCGACGACCACCCTGCGCCATCTGCGGCTCACCGCCGCGCAGGCCTGGCGCGAGATGCGGCGATGAAGGTCGGTCTCGCGATCCTGGTCAAGACCCCGGGCCATTCGCCGGTGAAGACCCGCCTCGGCGCGGACATCGGCACCGTAGCGGCCGAAACCTTCCATCGGCTCGCCGCCACCGCGGTGGCCGAGGTCGTCGCGGAGGCCTGCATCCACGCGCCCGGGCTGCAGGCGTGCTGGGCGGTGGCCGAACGCGATGCCATCGACGCTCCGCTGTGGCAACGGTTTCCGCGCATGCTGCAGGGCGAAGGCGATCTCGGCGCGCGCATGCGCCTTGTCCACGACGCCCTGCGCACGCGGCACGGCACGGCGCTGCTGATCGGCGCCGACGCGCCGCAGCTGCGCAGCGACGATCTGGGCGCGGCGATCACGGCGCTGGCGACGCACGACCGCGTGATCGGCCCCAGTCTGGACGGCGGTTTCTGGCTGTTCGGCAGCCGCACCGCGGTGGCCGATGCGGCCTGGGAGACGACGCCGTGGTCGCAACCGCAGACCCGCGCGCGTTTCATCGCCGCGCTCGGCGCGCCCGCGCCGCAGGCACTGCGCAGCCTGCAGGATGTGGACACCGCGGCGGATCTCGCGCCGCTGCTGACCGCGCTCGACGCCTTGCCCGCGCCGACACCGGCGCAGCGCGCGCTGGCGGCGTGGCTGCGCGAAGGCTGAGGCTCTACTCCAGGCCGCGGAACGGTTCGCGCAGCATCGCGGGCAGGCCCTGCGCGCGGGCTTCGTCCACCCCGGTCACGCCGAAGCGCGGCGGCGTCTCGCGCGCGGCGGCGGCATAACTGCCGAACAGGCGATCCCAGAGACTCAGATGAAAGCCGTAGTTGCGGCGCTGTTCGTCGAGATGCGGGCTGTGATGCACCCGATGCATCGCCGGGGTCACGAACAGCATGCGCAGCAGACGGTCGAGCCGCGGCGGCAGGGCCAGATTGGCGTGGGTGAACAGCGCGAAGGCCGACAGCAGCGCCTCGAAAGCGAGCAGCACCAGCGGGTCGACGCCCAGCGCCACCGCCAACGCGCACTTGTAGGCCAGCGACAGCAGCATCTCCAGCGGATGAAAGCGCAGCGCCGAGGTGGCGTCGAGGGTCAGATCGGTGTGATGCATGCGATGCAGCCGCCACAGCCCCGGCAGGGTGTGCATCGCACGATGCTGCGCGTAGATCGCCAGATCCAGCAGCAGCAGCCCGGCGATCCAGTGCAGCCAGCCGGGCACCGGAAGCACGTTGAACACACCCACGCCCGCCTGCTGCGCCCACAGCGCCGCGCCGACCGCGCCGGCCGGCGCCACCAGCCGCATCAGCACGGTGTCGAGGACGATGATCGCGGCGTGCGCGGGCCAGCGCCGTGCGCGCCGCTGCGGCGGGTTCGGCCCGGGCCGCAGCGCCTCGATCAGCGACAGCGTCAGCAGCAGGCCGAAGAACAGGCCCAGCCGCCACGCGATCCCGTCCGCTTCGCCCATCGTCGATCCTCCGCCGCGGCCGCGCATCGCCCACCGGGGCACGGCTGGCCGCTTGCGGCCGCATTTTCCGCTAAGGGCGGTAGTCTTGTCCCACTCGCCGCCACGGAGTTCACCTCATGTCCCTGCGTCGCCCCGGTCCCGCCGATCGCCTCGTCCGGCTGTCCGCCCTGCTGCTGCTCGCCGCGCTGTCCCTGTTCGCCGTCGCCGCCTGGGCCGGCCCGAAGGAGGACATGCAGGCGGTCGGCGCCAAGTTCCTCGCCCAGCGCAGTTATCACGCGACGATGACCCACAGCGACAAACGCGTGCCGAAGACCGAGATGGATTTCGTGGCCCCGGACCGCTACCGGATCGACTCCGGCATGGGCGCGCAGGTCATCATCGGCGACACGATGTACATGACCCTCGACGGCCGCACCATGCGCATCCCGATGCCCAAGGGCACGCTGACCCAGTGGCGGCAGAGCGACCGCGCCTTCCGCGAGATCGAGCGGGCCCAGATCGAAGCGCTCGGCACCGAGGTCGTCGACGGCAAGCCGATGAAGAAGTACCGCATGGTGCAGACCTTCGACGGCAACCGCAGCGAGACCCTGCTGTGGATCGGCGCGAACGGTTTGCCGGCGAAGATGCAGACCACGGGGACCGCCGGCCGCAAGACCTACACCACCACGGTCGTCTATTCGCGTTTCAACGACCCGGCGATCCGGATCGATCCGCCGAAATAAGCCATGCGTCTGGACTTTCCACGCATTTTCTCGGATAGCTCGACCAATTGAGCCGATTCGAAAGTGTTCTGTCATCCCGAGCCACCGGCGAGGGATCTGCTGTTCATGATTCAACGGCAGTGATCGTCGAGGACTTCCTCTCGGCCCTTGGTTTCGCTCGCTGCCGCGAGCGAGCCACCTTTCTTTGCTTGTGCAAAGAAAGAGTGGCCCAAAGAAAGCACACC
>JBIJBH010000043.1:0-13681 GCA_044345315.1 Lysobacteraceae bacterium | reverse complement strand
GGCCACGTCGATCACCTCGGCGCTGATCCCGTCTTTCGCCAGCGCGTCGGCGGCTTCCAGGCATTCCTTCACCTGCGCGCCCCAGGTCACGAGCGTGACATCGCTGCCGTCGCGCAGCACGTAGCACACGTCCAGCGGCAGCGCTTCGCCGTCGTCGGGGACGAGTTCCTTGTATTGGCGATAGATCCGCTTGGGCTCCATGTAGATGACCGGGTCCGGGTCGCGGATCGCGGCCAGCAGCAGGCCGTAGGCGCGCTGCGGCGAGGACGGCATCACCACGCGCAGGCCGGGCACGTTGGTGAAGATCGCTTCGTTGGCTTCGCTGTGGTGCTCGGGCGCGCGGATGCCGCCGCCCCAGGGCACGCGCAGCACCATCGGGCAGGTGAGGCGGCCGCGGGTGCGGGTGCGGAAGCGCGCAGCGTGGCAGACGATGTGATCGACCATCGGATAGACGAAGCCGTCGAACTGGGCTTCGGCCACCGGCAGCATGCCCTGCGCGGCGAGGCCGACGGTGAGGCCGGCGATGGTGGTTTCGTCCAGCGGCGTGTCGAGCACGCGCTCCGGACCGAAGATCTGCTGCAGGCCGGCGGTGGCGCGGAATACGCCGCCGTTGACGCCCACGTCTTCGCCCAGCACCAGCACGCGCGGGTCGCGGCGCATCTCGTGGGCGAGGGCCTGGGTGATCGCTTCGATCAGTGTGATCGGAGCAGGTGCGATGGGCGCGACGTCAGCCATGCTTGCGGCCCTCCGCGGCGATCGCGGCATCGCGCTGCGCCTGCAGATCCTGCGGCAGTTCCGCATAGAGGTAATCGAACATCGCGCTGACCGGCTGCACCGGCGTCTCCAGATAGGCGTTGATCTCGACGTCGATGCGTTTGCCGCAGGCGTCGGCCCAGGCGTTCTCCTGCGCTTCGTCCCACAGGCCGGCGGCGGTGAGATACGTGCGCAGGCGCGCGATCGGCTCGCGCGCCCAGGCGGCCTTGACCTCCTCCTCGCCGCGGTAGCGGCGGGCGTCGTCGGCGGTGGTGTGGTCATGCAGACGATAGGTCATGAATTCGATCACGCTGCCGCCTTCGCCGCCGCGCGCGCGCTCCATGGCGCGGCGCATGCCTTCCATCACCGCGATCAGATCGTTGCCGTCCACCTGCAGGCAGTGCAGGCCGCCGGCCAGACCCTTCTGCGCCAGCGTCGGCGCGCCGGTCTGCGCCGCGCGCGGCACCGAGATCGCCCAGCCGTTGTTGATGATGCACTGGACGAACGGCAGGGCGTAGGCGCCGGCGGCGTTGATCGCGGCGTAGGTGTCGGTCTTCGACGAACCGCCGTCTCCGCAGGTCGTCACCGCCACGCGCGGTTCCTTGCGGAGTTTGAACGCCAGCGCGGCGCCGGCGGCGTGCAGGCATTGGGTGGAGATCGGCACGCACCAGGCGTAGTCGTGTTTCGGGGCTTCGGCGAAGTCGTTGCCGCGTTCGTCGCCGCCCCAGTACAGCAGGATCTCGCGCGGGCGTACGCCGCGCACCAGCTGCGCGCCGTATTCGCGGTAGCTCGGCGCGAACACGTCCTCGGGCCGCATCGACGCGCCGATGCCGACATGGGTGGCCTCATGGCCGAGGCAGGCGGCATAGGTGCCGAGCTTGCCGGTGCGCTGCAGCGCGATCGCCTTGCTGTCGAAGGTGCGCACGAACAGCATCTGCTTGAACAGCGGCAGCAGCGCGGCGGGATCTGCGAAGGCAGGCGGCGGCTCGGCGACGAGCGTGCCGTCGGGGCCGAGGTATTGCAGGTATTCGATCTCGAATCGTGCGGCGACGGTCATCCGGTGCGTCTCTGGCGTCGATCCGCGGATGATACCCGCAGTGCGCGCGCGACCCGTTGCGCAGCGCGTCATGACTGGCGACAGGGGACAAGCGTCGCGAATCGTGCACAACGCGCCATGCGTCGCCGTATGGCCGCGCAAAAAAGAAGCGCGGCCGGGGCCGCGCTTCGGGTGACGCCGATGTCGTGCGGGTCCGCGCTGCGGCCTCAGCGCCGGCAGAAGCGGTGCGTGCACTCGTCCGGCAGGCCGGCACCGACCAGCACGCGCTGGGCGGTGTTGTCGGCCGGATCCGAGTCCGGCGTGGTCGAGGACACGGTGGCGGTGATCGTCACCGCCTGCGGGCCGCGTCCGGCGACCGCGAGGCCGAAGAAGGCTTCGCCGCCGTTCGCCAGCGGACCGCTGGCGCTGCAGTTGAAGCGGAAACCGGTCGCCACCGTCGCCGGCGCGCAGGTCCAGCCGGCCGCCGGCACGATCGAGACGTTGCGCGGCAGCAGGTTGCCGCTGATCACCAGACTCGGGTTGGCGGCGGCGCTCGGGCCGTCGTTGCGCACGGCGACCATGAACACGCCGGCGCGGCCGCTGCGGCCGATCAACCGCACCGACAGGTCGGCCGACGACTGGATCAGGGTCTGCGCGCTGGCCTGGTTGTTGCCGGGCACCGGATCGAACGCCGGCGCGGCGATGCTCGCGGTCAGGCGCACGGTGCGGCCGTTGAGCGCCGCGTCGGCCGGGAAGCTGGCCGTGACCGGCGCGCTGCCGCCGACGCCGAGGCCGGCGCCGATACCCGAACACACGACGCGGGTCAGGGTCGCGGTCTGGCTGGTGGTGCTGCAGGTCCACGGCGCGGGCAGGCCGGCGATGGTCGGCGTGACCAGGGCGTCGAAGTCGAAGGTGATCGTCACCGACGCGGCCGCGTTCGGGCCGTTGTTCGCGACCGTCGCGTTGTAGACGACGGTGCTGCCCACCGGCGCGGTGGCCGCGGCGGCCGTGACCGTCACCGCCAGATCCGCGGCGAGGCGGATCTGCACCGCGGCCGAGGCGGTGTCGTTGCCGGCGGCGGTGTCGGCGGTAGCTGACGCGATCGTCGCGGTCAGCTGGACCAGACGGCCGGCCAGCGCATTGGTCGCCGGGAACGAGACCGGGAAGCTCGCGTTCGCGGCGGCGGCGAGGCTCGCCGCGGTGCAGGTCACGGTGGTCGTGCTGGCGGTCTGCGTCGGCGCGGCGCAGGTCCAGCCGCCCGGGGCCGCGACCGTCGGCACCACGAGGGCGTCGAAGACCAGGCTCAGGCTTGGGCTGGCGGCGGCGCTCGGGCCGCCGTTGGCGACGGCGACCGTATAGCTCGCGGTGCCGCCCGGCGTGACCGGCGACGGGCCGGGTGCCACGGTGACGCCCAGATCGACGATCGCGCGCACTGCGACCGACGCGGTGGCGGTGTTGTTCGCCGCGTTCGGGTCGGTGTACTGCGAGGTGATCGCTGCGGCGAGGGTCAGGCTCTGCCCGCCCAGCGCGGCGCCGACCGGCACGCTCACGGTGAAGCTGCCGCTGCCGCCGCTGGCGAAGCTGGCGATGGTGCAGGTGACGGTGGTGGTGCTCGCGGTCTGCACCGGCGCGGCGCAGGTCCAGCCGGCCGGCGCGGTCACGGCCGGCGAGACTACGGCGTCGAACACCAGCGCGAGACCGGTGAAGGCGGCAGCGTCGGGGCCGGCGTTGGAGACGCCGACGGTGAAGCCGGCGTTGCCGCCGACATCCACGCCGCCGCTGCCGCTGGCGGTCACGCCGAGGTCGGATTCGGCCAGCACGTTCACCGCGGCCGTGGCCTGGTTGTTGGCGTTGGCCGGATCGGCGGTGGTCGAGGCGATCGCCGCCTGCAGGGTGAGCGCGCGGTTCGCCAGGGCGCTGTCGGTGACGACCGCGATGGCGAAGCTGTCGGTGGCGCCGACGGCGAAGGTCGCCGTGGTGCAGGTGACGGTGGTGGTGCTCGCGGTCTGCACCGGCGCGGCGCAGGTCCAGCCGGCCGGCGCGGTCACGGCCGGCGTCACCACCGCGTCGAACACCAGCGCCAGCGAGGCCGGCGCGGCGTCGTTGGGGCCGGCGTTGTCGACATCGACGGTGTAGTTGGCGGTGCCGCCGACGCGCACCGAGGCCGGCGCGGCGCTCGCGATCACGCCCAGATCGGCGCTGCGGAAGGCCGCGACCGAGATCGCGATCCGCACCGGATCGTGGTCCGAGACCCGGATCGCGTTGCCGGCGACGCCGAAGTTGTGCACGCCGAAGTCTGCGTTGATGCGGGCGTGATCGACGCGGATGTCGGCCGCCTCCATCACGATCGGTTCGTTGATCACGACGTGGTCGAGGGTCTGCGCGTTGCCGTCGAACTCGTAGGAGTAGCGCTCCAGCGGGTTCAGGATCAGCTCGGAACCGTCGATCAGCGGCCGGGTGATCGGGCTGTCGAAGTAGGAGATGACGTTCGGCTCGGCGGCCTCGTCGCCGCGCACGATGCCCATCACGTCGACGTAGCCGTCGTTGAACTCGAAGGCGTTGAAGTCGCCGATCAGCACGATGCGTTCGGCCGGATTGGCGACCTGGCGCGTGTGGACGAGGTTGGCGAGGAACATCGCCTGCTGGCCGCGCTTGTTGCGCACGCGGTCGCCCTCGGTCGGCCAGCCGTTGCTGCCCGGCGCGGTGTCGTCCAGGCCATTGAGCGAGCGCATGTGGTTGACGATCACCGTCACCGGCCAGGACGCGCCGTTGGCGCTGTGCACGTTGGCGCGCAGCAGCAGCGGCGGGCGGTCGTTGAGCAGGCTCGTGCTGCCGTCGGGGTTGTTCAGCACGGTGGCCGCGCCGAACTGGGTCACTTCAAGCACTTCGACCCGCGCCACCGCGCCGACGCTGCGGGTGTTGACCAGGAAGCCGACGTTGATGCCGCCGACGTCATTGCCCTGCACCAGATACGGCACGTACTGCGGCGCGCGCGCGCAGGTGCCGTTGATGCGGTCGGCGAGCAGGCCGAGCACGCGCAGGTTCTCGACCTCGACCACGCCGAGGATGTCCGGCGCCTTGAGGAAGTCGCAGATCGCGAGCGAGGTCTTGGTCAGACGCTTGTCGAGCGCGGCGGCGGTCAGGGTCGGACCGCCGTTGGCGTCGTTGATCTCGTCGAAGAAGCGCAGCAGGTTGGCGGCCGAGATGGTCACGTCCTCGGGACGCGCGTCGGCCACCGGGGTCGGGGTGCGACCGCCGGTGGCGGTGCCCGAGCCGATGTCCGGCAGCAGCGCCCAGGTGCCCGCGAAGTAGTCGAGCACGCCGGTCATGTTGCTGATCTGTGCGCCGACATCCAGCGCCAGCGAAGTCGCGCCGACCTGACCGCGGCTGCGGATCATGATCCGCTCCTGGTTGGTGTCGAAGCGCGGCGGGGTCTTGCCGCCGGGGATCGGGAACACGTCCATCACCCCGATGCCCGGCTCGCGGAACGGCCGCGCCACGCCGTCGAGCGCGACATGGAACACGCCGGTCGTGCTGGAAGTGGCGCTGGACTCGGTGATGTTGCCGTCGGAGCCGGCGACCACCACCGCGCTGGCGACGGTCGCGCGCATGCCCTCGAACTTCTCGGCGGTGCCCGGCACCGAAGCGGCATTGAAGTCGGCGCTGCTCAGGGTGACAGGCGTCGGGAGCGGATTGCCGGTGGACAGCACGACGATCGTCGGTCCGGTCAGCTGGGTGATCGAAAGCTGGTTGGGATTGCTGGTCGGAATGAACTCGGCGACCGTACCGGTGACGCGCACGCGGTTGCCGACCGCGGCCGAGGCCGGCGGCGCGGTGGAGGTGAAGACGAAGATGCCCTGCGAGGTGTTCGGGTCGGCATCGACCTGGGCGTCTGCGGTCTGCAGGAAGAAGCCGTTGTTGAACTTCAGCGCGGTGACGATGCCCTCGGTGGTGACGGTGGCGCCGTTGATCGGCGAGGTCAGGCCGTTGCCCTGGATGTCGTGGATCTGCACGATCGCGACATCGTCGTTCTGGATCGTGCCCTGGCCCTGGCCGTCGGCGACGTTGGCGCCGGTGACGTTCGTGATGTTGACGAAGAAGGTCTCGTCGGCCTCGGGCGTGGTGTCGCCGTTCACGCTCACCGCGAACGTGATCGAGCTGTTGCCTGCGGGGATGGTGAGGATGGTGGCGCCGGCCACGTAGTCGCTGCCGGCGGTCGCGGTGCCGTTCGCGGTGGCGATGTCGAAGGTGACGCCGCCCGCGCCGGCCGGCTGGCTCAGGCCGATGCCGAAGGTGAAGGTGGTGGTGCCGCTGTCGCCTTCGAGCGCGGCGACATCGTTGATCGAGATCACCGGCGACGGTCGGCGAGCCGCCGACGGTGATCGAGAAATCGTCGACCGCCAGACCATCGTCGGCGCCCGAGGCGTTGAAATCGTTCCAGCGGATGCAGAACACGCCCCCGTTGGCGATGCTCAGGCTGCCGATGGTCGCGCTCACCGCGGTGCGGTTCGCGGCGCCGTTGCCGTCGAGCGCGCCGGCGGCGGTGCTGGTCTTGATCGGGTTGGTGAAGTCCAGCGTGTTGACGTCGGTCCAGGTGCCGGTGGCGGTCAGACTCGGGCTGCCCGGGTTGGTGTTGATCTGGAAATCCAGGCGATCGTCGCGCGCGGCCGCGGTGTTGGCGATGCGCCATTGTTCGCCGGTGTAAGCGATGTCCAGACTGGACAGGGTGCTGCCGGTGTTGTTGGTGAAACAGGCGCCGATGACCGGAATCAGGGTGCCGCTCTGCAGGCCGCCGAAGGCGCGCTCGGTGCTGCCGGCGCTGCCGTAGCTGAAGGTGTCGCCGGTGTTGCTGCCGCCGGTATCGACCGCGTACTGCTCGTTGTCGCGGGCCCCGCCGCCGGTCTCGTTGATCTGCCAGCCGGTCGGCAGGGCGGTGTTCGTGGTGCTGCCGGCGGTGTTCGACAGCGTGTTGAAATCCTGCGAATAGGTGCCGCCGGTCAGGCTCGCCGTCTGCGCCAGCGCGGTCCCCCCCGCGGCCAACAGCAGCAACGTCGCCAGTACGCGCGCGGCAGCGCTGTGGCGGAAGGTATTCGACGACACAGCGGCCGCGATCGCGCGGCCCGGAAAACGAAGCATGGTGATCCCCCGATGGACAGCCGCGACGGCGCGCGGACCGTGGATTGTGACGGAAATCGTCGCGTCCGTGGGTTGCATTCCGATGACCGGCCCTCGGAGGTCGGGGCAAAACGCCAATGGAATCCGCGATTTAACCGAAGCGTAACGCGGCAGCACCGGGGATACGGAACGCGTGTCGGGCCGTTCCATACGGTCGTGCGTTACTCTGTATGGATGAGCATCGACCAGAACGAGCGCCCGCTCGAAGCGGGCATCCACACCGACCTCTCCGGGCGCATGACCTACGGCGGCTACCTGCGCCTGGACCGGCTGCTCGACGCGCAGCAGCCGCTGTCGGACCCGCCGCATCACGACGAGATGTTGTTCATCGTCCAGCATCAGGTCGCCGAGCTGTGGATGAAGCTGCTGATCCACGAGCTGAGCGCGGCCGCGGACCATCTGCGCCACGATCGCGTCTGGCAGTTCGGCAAGGTCGCGGCGCGCTGCAAGCGCGTGCAGGAACAGCTCACCGCGATGTGGGCGGTGCTGGAGACGCTGACGCCCTCGGAATACATGGAATTCCGCGACGTGCTCGGGCCGTCGTCGGGCTTCCAGTCGCTGCAGTACCGCACCATCGAATTCCTGATGGGCAACAAGAACGCGGCGATGCTGCGGGTGTTCGACTACGACCCGGCGGCGCAGGCGCGGCTGCGCGCGGTGCTGGAGGCGCCGAGCCTGTACGACGAATTCCTGCGTTACCTCGCGCGCTGGGGCCATGCGGTGCCGGTGGCGCATCTGGAGCGCGACTGGACCCGCGCGCATGTGTCCGACCCGGCGCTGTTGCCGGTGTTCGAGCGCATCTACGAGGACACCGGCACCTACTGGCGCGAATACGCGCTGTGCGAGGACCTGGTGGACATGGAGAACCAGTTCCAGATCTGGCGCTTCCGCCATCTGCGCACGGTGATGCGGGTGATCGGATTCAAGCGCGGCACCGGCGGTTCCAGCGGCGCGGGCTTCCTCCGGCAGGCGCTGGATCTGACCTTCTTTCCGGAACTGTTCGAAGTGCGCTCCTCGATCGGCCCGGGGCGTTGAGCGCGCTGTGGACAGCGTCGTGCTCGCGCAGGCGCTGGCGTGGTCGCTGGCGTTCGCGATCCTGGCCTGGGCCGCGCGCGATCTGCCCTGGTACAAGCTGCGCGGCGATGCCGAAGCCTGGCGGGTGCTGCTGCTGACTGCGCTCGCGCTGGCCGCGCTGCGCTGGTTCAACACCGATGCGGTGCGCGGCGTGCAATTGCACTTTCTCGGTGCGACTCTCGCCACCCTGATGTTCGGTCCGCGCTTCGCGCTGTGGACGATGGCCGCGGCAGTGCTAGGCGCATGGGCGATGGGTGCGACGTGGCACGGCTGGGCCGCGGACTTCCTCACCGGCGGTGCGCTCGCGGTGCTGGTGACCGAAGCCGTCGGCCGCGGGATCGAACGCCGGCTGCCGCCGAACCTGCTGATCTACGTGTGGGTGCGCGGCTTCCTCGGCGGCGCGCTGGCGATCGCCGCGGTCAATCTGGCTCGCGCCGCCTTCGTCGCGCTCGCCGGCGAGCCCGGCGCCGCCGGCTATCTGATCGCGATCCCGCCGATGATGTTCGGCGAAGGCTTCCTGTGCGGCGGTGCGATCGCGCTGATCGTGGTCTACCGGCCGCAGTGGTGCGCGACCTTCGACGACCGTCGCTATCTGGGCCCGCCGCCCGGTCGCGATTCCGGGAGTCCGCCTGAATGAGCCGTTCAGTCTGATCGCCGGCCGCGGCCGGCGGCCTCCGCGCCGGCGCGGGGCGGGCCGGACGACCTGCTAGCATCCGTGGTCCCAAGGATACCCACGGCCCCGTCGCCACCCGCACCCGCCATGACGACCTCGACCGATACGCCCGCCGCACCGCCTGCGCCCCGCACCTTCCTCACCCGGTTCCTCGACGGCGTCGAGCGTCTGGGCAACAAACTGCCCGACCCCGCCATGCTGTTCGTGTGGCTGATGCTGATCGTGATGGTGGCCTCGTGGCTGCTGTCCAGCGTCACCTTCGAGATCGTCAACCCGCGCACCAACGAACCGGTGACGATCACCAACCTGCTCGCCGGCAAGGCCCTGACCGAATTCATCGCCGGCATGGTCGGCGTGTTCACCAGCTTCCCGCCGCTGGGCGTGGTGCTGGTGTCGATGATGGGTCTCGCGGTCGCCGAACATTCGGGCTTCATCCACGCCTCGCTGCGTGCGCTGATGAGCGTGACCGCCAAGAGCCTGCTGACCCCGATGCTGATCGTGGTCGCGATCCTCTCGCACCTCGCGGTCGACGCCGGCTACGTGCTGGTGGTGCCGCTGGGCGCGGTGATCTTCTACGCCGCAGGCCGTCATCCGCTGGCCGGTATCGCCGCGGCCTTCGCCGGCGTTTCCGGCGCGTATTCGGCGAGTTTCGTGCCGACCAGCCTGGACCCGCTGCTCTCGGGCTTCACCCAGTCCGCGGCGCACATCCTGGATCCCGCGCACACGGTCAATCCGCTCAACAACGCCTTCTTCATGGCCGCCTCCTCGCTGCTGGTGATCGCGGTCGGCTGGTTCGTCACCGACAAGATCGTCGAGCCGCGCCTCAAGCGCACCGCCGCGATCGACGGCGACATGAAGGATGCGCCGACCCTGGAGCGGCTCAGCGCGAAAGAGAAGAAGGGCCTGCTGCTCGGCCTGCTCAGCATCGCAGTCGGTCTGGCGGTGATCGCCCTCACCGCGGTGCCGGCGGACTCCGCCTGGCGCCACGCCGACAGCGGCGAACTGACCAACAACCAGGCGCCGCTGATGCGTGCGATCGTGCCGCTGATCCTGTTCCTCACCCTCGTGCCGGGCGTGGTCTACGGCGCCGTCGTCGGCACCATCAAGAGCCATCGCGACGTGGTCGCCGGCATCAGCAAGACGATGAACACGATGGGCTACTACCTGGTCCTCGCGTTCTGCTGCGCGCTGTTCATCGCCGCCTTCACCCAGTCCAACATCGGCATCCTGATCGCGCTGGAAGGCGCCGAGGCGCTGAAGGCCGCCGGCCTGCCGCTGGGCCTGACCCTCGTCGGCATCACCCTGCTCACCGCCACGGTGAACCTGCTGATCGGTTCGGCCTCCGCCAAGTGGGGTCTGCTCGCGCCGATCTTCGTGCCGATGCTCATGCAGCTCGGGGTCTCGCCCGACCTTACCCAGGCGGCGTACCGGATCGGCGATTCGACCTCCAACATCATCACCCCGCTGATGCCGTACTTCCCGCTGGTGGTCGTGTTCTGCCAGCGCTACGTCAAGAGCACCGGCATCGGCACCGTGATCGCGATGATGCTGCCGTACACCATCACTCTGCTGGTGCTGTGGAGCATCTTCCTGCTCGCCTACTGGGGCCTCGGGATCCCGCTGGGCATCGGCGCCAGCTACGACTACGCGGTCCCGGTCGCGCCCTGACCGCAGCGCGCGGCTGCTTGCCGTGTTTGGCGGCAGCCGCGCCTCCCGCGTGCGCGTCCGTGCGCTCGCGTACGTCGCGCACAGCTTCGCCGCAACCGCTCGAACCGCCGCCATCCGCGGCGGTCGCGACGTGTCCGCGCCAGTGGCGGCGGGCCGGTTCATGTTTGACACCGCCATGAACACGGAGTAAACATGCGCCGCGCCGGGCGTTGATTTCAGCGTCCGGCGCTTTGTTTGAGATTCGAGCAATTCGACTCCAGACAATTCGACTCCGGACCATTCGACTTCCGAACAGGGGAGAGGCGGCATGAGCGGCGCCAGCAGCAACCAGCAAGACTTCGTTCCGCCGCCCGCCGGCGAATTCCTCGGTCATCCCAAGGCGCTGTGGAACCTGTTCGGTTCCGAGTTCTGGGAACGCTTCATGTACTACGGCATGCGCGCCATGCTCGCGGTGCACGTCGCGGCCGCGTTCTTCGACGGCGACAAGGCCACCGCCAGCAAGACCTACGGCGGTTTCACCGCGCTGGTGTACATGACCGGCATCCTCGGCGGCTTCGTCGCCGACCGCATCCTCGGCTACCAGCGTTCGATCATGCTCGGCGGCGCGCTGATGGCGGCCGGCTGTTTCATGCTGATGTCGAACGATCTCACCCAGTTCATCATCGGCCTGGCGATCATCGTGGTCGGCAACGGCCTGTTCAAGCCGAACATCTCGACCATGGTCGGCAAGCTGTACGCGCCCGGCGACGCCCGCCGCGACTCCGGCTTCACCATCTTCTACATGGGCATCAACGCCGGCGCGCTGCTCGCGCCGATCGTCTGCGCCACCTGGATCGGCGCGCAGTACGGCTATCGCTGGGGCTTCCTCGCCGCCGCGCTGGGCATGATCTTCGGCCTGGTGGTCTTCCAGGTCGTCAAGGGCTGGCTCGGCCACGTCGGCAAGGCGCCGGAAGACAAGCAGGGCTTCGGCCCGGTGATCAAGGTGCTCATCGGCGCGCTGGTGCTGGCGGTGCCGGTGTTCTTCCTGCTCGACAAGACCTGGCAGGAGCAGTTGGCCGAAGGTTTCGCCCAGGGGTCGTCGATGCACTGGCTGCTGTCGGAGCTGGGTGTGCTCGGCATCCTGCTGGTGACGATGATGATCGGTCTGGTCGCGTATTTCGTCAGCAGCGGCATCCGCAGCGGCGAGCGCATCCAGCTCGAACGCTATATCGCGATGCTGATCCTGTTCGGCGCCAACATCCTGTTCTGGGCGCTGTTCGAACAGGCCGGCTCCTCGCTCAACTTCCTCGCCGAGAACCACGTCAACATGCCGACCATGTTCGGCAGGGAAGTGCACTTCACCATCTTCCAGTCGGTCAATCCGATCTTCATCATCCTGCTCGCGCCGGTGTTCGCGGCGATGTGGCCGGCGCTGGACAAGGGCAATCTCAATCCCTCGATCCCGCGCAAGTTCGCCTACGGCCTCGCCGGCGCCGCGCTCGGCTTCTACGTGCTGGTGTTCGCGATCGAGCAGTTCGCCGACGCCGGCGCGCGCATCTCCTGGCTGTGGCTGACCCTGACCTACCTGATCCACACCATGGGCGAGCTGTGCCTCTCGCCGATCGGTCTGGCGATGGTCACCAAGCTCGCGCGGCCGGAGGAAACCGGCCTTGCGATGGGCGGCTGGTTCCTGTCGATCGCGATGGCCAACTACGTCGCCGGCCTGCTCGCGGCCGAAGCCTCGGGCAACGAAAGCGGCGACCGCGTCGCCGCGCTCGCGCAGTACGCCGACGTGTTCAATTCGATGTTCATCATCGGCATCGTGGTCGCGGTCCTGTTCTTCCTCGCCGCGCCGCTGATCAACCGGCTGATGCACGGCGTCAAGTAAGCCGCCGCCCGCGCCCGTCCGCGGGCGCGGTCCTTCCACCCGTTCGTTCCCCGGTCCAGACATGATCACGCGCCGCGCGTTCCATGCTCTGAAGGTCGCCCCGAAGCGCGCCGCGCTGCTGGCCGCGGCCGCGTTCGCGATGTCCGCGGCGATCGGGCTCGGCGCCGCCGAGCCCGCGGTCGCGCCGACGCAGCTCATCCACGCTGGCCGCCTGCTCGACCGGCCCGGTTCGCCCGCACGTGGGCCCAGCACGCTGGTGATCCGCGAAGGCCGCATCGTCGCGGTGCATGACGGCCTGCGCTCCGCGGCCGATCTGTCGCTGCCGGCCGACACCGCGCTGATCGATCTGTCGTCCAGGTTCGTGCTGCCGGGGCTGATCGACAGCCACGTGCATCTGGATTCGGACATCGCCGGCGTCCAGGGCCTGGTCGAGGATCTCACCCGCTCGCCGCCCGCCGCGGCCTACGACGCGCTCGTCAATGCGCACAAGACCCTGCGCGCCGGTTTCACCACCGTGCGCAATCTCGGCGATGCCGACGGCGTGACCCTCGCCCTGCGCGACGCGATCGCCGCCGGCAAGGTGCAGGGGCCGCGGATCGTCGACGCCGGACGTTCGATCTCCGCGACCACCGGGCACATGGATGCGCGCCTGGGCATCGGCGAAGACCTGCATCCTGCGATCGATACGACCAACCTGTGCGACGGCGCCGACGATTGCCGGCGCGCGGTGCGCCGGCAGATTGCGCGCGGCGCCAACGTGATCAAATTCGCGACCACCGGCGGCGTCAACAGCCGGATCGGCGCCGGCCTCGGCGCGCAGATGTTCGACGACGAGGCGAAAGCGATCGTCGAGACCGCGCGTCTGTACGGGCGCAAGGTCGCGGTCCACGCGCACGGCGCCGACGGCATCCTCATGGCCCTCAACGCCGGCGCCGATTCGATCGAACACGGCACCCTGCTCGACGAGGAAGGCGTGCGCGCCTTCCTGCGCAGCGGCGCCTACTACGTGCCGACGCTGTCGACGGTCAACGGCTATCGCGAGCGGCTGGCCGCCGATCCGAACGCCTATACCGGCGAAGTGCTGAAGAAGATCCAGTGGCGGATCGGGGTGACCGGAAAATCCCTGCGGCTGGCGCATGCGCGCGGAGTGAAGATCGCCTTCGGCACCGACGCCGGCGTCAGCAAGCACGGCCGCAACGCCGACGAGTTCGAGCTGATGGTCGAGCACGGCATGTCGCCGATGGCGGCGATCGTCGCCGCCACCGTCAACGCCGCCGACCTGCTCGGCCTCGGCGACGAGATCGGCACGCTGGAGCCCGGCAAGGCGGCGGACATCATCGCCGTGGATGGCGATCCGCTGCAGGATGTGCGCGTGCTCAAGCGGGTGGTGTTCGTGATGCGCGGCGGTCGCACGTTCGTGGAGTGAGCCACGGCG
>JBIJBH010000404.1:0-3816 GCA_044345315.1 Lysobacteraceae bacterium | reverse complement strand
CGCATTCGACAGCGATATCGCGCCGAGGTTGGCGCTGGAGGATTTGAGGGTGTGCGCGGCGTTGCGCAGCATCTCCATGTCCGGTCCGGTCGCCGCGTTCTCCAGCGCCGCGATCAGGCGCGGGGTGTCGTCGAGGAAGACCTCGATCAGGCGATCGACCTCGTTGCCGAGGATGCTGCGCAGTTCGTCGAGGACGCTGGCGTCGAGGACCGGGGCGGGCGGTTCAGCAGGGGCGGCAGGCGGCTTCGGTGTGGCCGGTCTGGTGGGTGCGGGAGTGGGGGCGGGGGGCGAGGACATGAAGGGGTTGGGGGCGATGGGTTGGCGCTGGGCCGCGGCTTCGAGGGTTTCGTCTGGGGTGAGTCGCGGTGCGGCCACGGTCACGGCTGCGGGCGACGGCGGTGCCGGCACGGCCTCCGCGACCGGTGCGGGCGGCGGAGCCACTGCTGCCGGTGGTGCCGGGACGGCTGCCGGCGCCGCCGGGGCGCTGACGGCCTGGGGCGCGATCGCTGCGGGTGGGGTTGTGGCAGGCGCCACCGCAGCGGGCGGTTCGGGGGCGGCGGGCGGCCGCAGGGTGGCCGGCGGCGAAGCGGCGGCCGCGGCGCTGTGCGCGGCGGCCTGCTGCGCGGAGACCTGCTGCCAGTGGAACAGGCAGCGTTCGAGTTCGCCGCGGGTCACGGGTTTGGCGAGGTAGTCGTCCATGCCGGCATCGAGGCACTTCTGGCGGTCGCCGGCCATCGCGTTCGCGGTCATCGCCACGATCGGCAGGCGGCGACCGCCGGTGGCGGCCTCGTGCTCGCGCCAGCGGCGGGTGGCGGTGTAACCGTCCATCACCGGCATCTGGCAGTCCATCAGGACCAGGTCGTAGCGCGAGGCCGACATCCGCAGCAACGCAGCCTCGCCGTTGGTGGCGCTGTCGCAGTGCGTGCCGAGCACGCTGAGCAGGCGCTGGCCGACCATCAGATTGACCGGATTGTCCTCGACCAGCAGCACCCGCATCGGCCGATCGGGTTCCGGATCGGCGATGGGCGCCGCGCTTTCGGCCGCGGCCGGCAGACCGCCGGGCACGATGCCGTCAGGCACGATTCCACCGGGCACGATTCCGCCAGGCACGATTCCGCCAGGCACGATTCCGCCGGTGAGGCCATCGTCTTCCGGATAGTCGCTGCCGAGCGGCGCCGGGATGTCGCTGGTGCCGAGCAGGGCGGCGCGCAGATCGGCATCGGGCGCCTGCCGCGGCAACAGAGTCGCGGTCTGCAGCAGTTCTTCCGGCGCCGGTTCGTCGCCGAGCAGGCAGATCAGCCGGACCTGGCCGTAGGTGTTCTGGCGTTCGAGATTGCGCTGCAGCGCCACCGCGGTGCTGCGCACGCTGGCGAGATCCGCCAGCACCGTGGTGTAGGCCCAGCCGGGGCCCTGGCCGAGCGCGCCGCGAATCCGGTCGAGGGCTTCCTGGGTGGTCTCGACCGCGGTGATCCGCAGGCCCCAGTTCGGCACCAGCATGCTCAGGCGCAGGCGCAGGCGCTGGTCGCCGGTGAGCAGCAGCACCCGGCCGCTGCCCGGCTCCGCCGGTTTGGCGGCGACGATGTCGCCCTGCACCTTGAGCAGCGGGATTTCGAACCAGAACGTCGAGCCCTGACCGGGTTCGGATTCGACCCCGATGCGGCCGCCCATCAGGTCGATGATGCGCTTGGAGATCGCCAGCCCGAGGCCGGTGCCGCCGTAGAGCCGGGTGGTCGAGGCGTCGGCCTGGCTGAAGGCCTGGAACAACCGCTCCTGGGCCGCGCTGGAAATGCCGATGCCGGTGTCGCGGACTTCGAAGCGGAGCTGGTGCTGGGCGTTGGTCTCGCCGACCTTGCGCACGTTGACCGCGATGTTGCCGCGTTCGGTGAACTTCACCGCGTTGCTGATCAGATTGCTCAGCACCTGACGCAGGCGCACCGGATCGCCGCGCACCGGCAGGCGCACCGAAGGGTCGATCTGCAGACCGAGGCGCAGGCCCTTGCTCTGCGCGGGCCGCTCCATCAGCTGGATCACCGATTCGAGCGTTTCGCGCAGGTTGAAGGTGGTCGATTCGAGCTGGAGCTTGGACGCTTCGAGCTTGGAGTAGTCGAGGATGTCGTCGACGATCCGCAGCATCTGCTGCGAGGACAGGAACGCGGTGTGGACCATCTCCGACTGGTCCGCCGGCAGCTTGCTGTGCATGAGCAGGTCGAGCATCGGCACGATGCCGTTCAGCGGGGTGCGGATCTCGTGGCTCATCGTGGCCAGGAATTCGCCCTTGGCCATCACCGCGGAGTCGGCGTCCTGCTTGGCCTGACGCAGTTGCTGTTCGAGCTGGCTGCGGCGCTGCAGTTCGCGCTGCAGTTCGGCGCGTTCGGCCTCGCTGCGGTCGGCGATCTCCGCCGCCTCGCGCATGTGGCGCTCGTAGTTGCGGGAGGCGTAGGTCAGGTAGGCAACGATGGCCGCGGTGATCGCGGCGAGGGCCAGTCCGATCAGGGTCCACGGTCCGGAGTCGGTCACGGTCTCCAGCAGCGCGGCCAGCGCGGTGCCGATCGCGGTGATCAGGGCCAGCCAGCGGAAGGTCAGCAGCGAGGGTCTGGGGTCGTTCAAATCGGAATACCTGCGTGTTCGGCGACGAATCGCGCCGGACCGGCTCCGGGACGGCGGCGCTCCCCTCCGGCGGGGCCGGGTTCCCGATGATGCCCTGCCGCCGCCGCCTTGACCAGCGCAGGCGGGCTCGGGCGAGCCGCCCGGTCGCGGCCCGGCACCCGTCTGCCGCCGGTCGGCGTCGCAGCGGTCGTGGTCAGAGCAGGGAGTGGTGGAAGTCGAAATCCATGGCGTCGGCGGCGCGCTGCACCAGATCGCCCTGGATGTAGTCGATGCCGCTCAACCACAGCTTGGCTGCGGTCTGCGGGTCTTCCACGTGCTGACCGATCACCTGCAGGCCGAGGAGATGGGCGCGGTCGATCACCAGCCGCATCTCGTCGTGCACGGCCTGCTGTTCGATCTTGCCGGCGTAGTGCGGCGACAGGCGGACGAAGCTCAGCGGCAGCTGCGACAGCAGCGCATCGGCTTCGGCGTGGGTCTGGAACTGGCTCAGGCACAGGCCGACGCCGGCGGTCATCATCCGCTGGCAGAACTCGCGCAGCAGCACCGAATGCACCAGCGCATCGCCCAGACGCACGTCCACCACCAGCATCCGGCCTTCGACCCCGAGGTCGGAGAGCGAATCCAGCAGCCACTGCGCGTAACCGTCCTGGCCGAGGCTGCGCGCCGCCTGCGGCACGAACAGCCGCGCGCGTTTGCTGCCGCGCAGCTGCTCGCCGAGGATCGCCAGCGCCCGGGTCATCACCCGGCGGTCGATCTCGTGCATCAGCCCGGCGCGCTCGGCCACCGGCACGATCTCGGCCGCGGTGTGGAGTTGGCCCTGGGCATCGCGCAGGCGGACCAGGGTCTGATACTGCTCCTGATCGCCGCCGACCACCGAGACGATCGGCTGGAACGCCAGCTCCAGACGCTCGTTGCGCAGCGCGTCCTGCAGTTGGGCCAACAGTTTCGAGGCCTGTTCGGAGACCGCCTCGGCCTGCGGCCGATAGGCGGCGATGCCGGTCGGTTCGGCCCGCGCCAGACGCAGCGCCTCCTCGGCCGCGGCCAGCGCCGCGCCGGCGTCGCGGAACCCGTGGACCAGATCGACGTAACCGACGCAGGCGCGCAGGCGGATGTTGTCGCCGCTGGCCTGCAGGGTGTGGCCGACGAACACGTCGCGCAGTTGCCGCGCCCAGATCGCATGGCGATCCTGCGGTAGCCCGGGCCAGTAGA
>JBIJBH010000042.1:0-13692 GCA_044345315.1 Lysobacteraceae bacterium | reverse complement strand
TCCTGATAGGCGTCGGTCCACTGCAGGGCGACGTCCACGGTGATGCCGTTCTGCTCGCCGCTGACCGAGATCACGTTGGGATGCAGCGGGGTCTTGAGCTGCGCAAGATGCTCGACGAAGGAACGGATGCCGCCTTCGTACTGGAACACGTCGCGCTTGGTCTCACCGCGCTCGTCCGGGCGCTCGTCGATCAGGGTGATCTTCACTCCGGAGTTCAGGAACGACAGCTCGCGCAGGCGCTTGGCGAGGATGTCGTAGTGGAACTCGACGTCGGTGAAGATCTCGACCGCAGGCTTGAAGCGCAGACGGGTGCCGCGCTTGTTCGAGGCTTCGACCTGACGCAACGGATAGAGCGGTTCGCCGAGCGCGTATTCCTGCTCGTGGTAGTAACCGTCGCGCCAGATCTCCAGCCAGAGTTTTTCCGACAGCGCATTCACCACCGACACGCCGACGCCGTGCAGGCCGCCGGAGACCTTGTAGCTGTTGTCGTCGAACTTGCCGCCGGCGTGGAGCACGGTGAGGATGACTTCCGCGGCGGAGCGGCCCTCTTCCTTGTGGATGTCGACCGGAATGCCGCGTCCGTTGTCGGACACCGAACACGATCCGTCCTCATGCAGGATGACCGTGATGTCGTCGGCGTGTCCGGCGAGGGCTTCGTCGACCGAGTTGTCGACGACCTCGAACACCATGTGGTGCAGTCCGGTGCCGTCGTGCACATCGCCGATGTACATGCCGGGGCGTTTTCGCACGGCTTCGAGGCCGCGGAGAACGGTGATCTTGCTGGAGTCGTAGGTGCTGCCCGGTGTGCCGGACGGCGGAAGTTCTTCGGTCATTCGCTTCGATCGTCTAAGGGAAGGACGAGGCCACTGGACATGCGGGTCGGCGGGGAGGCGCCGCGCCGGCCGTCCGCTGCTGACGACACATTAAATATAGCGCTCGGCCCGCGAATTATAGCGCGACCGCCGCGGCGAGGGCGGCCCGCGCCGGCAGGCCCGCCCTCGCCCACAGCGTGCCGCAATCGCCTTGTGCGCGTCGATCCGGGGCGTCTCCGGCAGCGGCTGCGCGGGGTGGCGCCTTCCACTGCGATCAGACCGCCGCCCCGGCGGTTCTGCTGCACGGCGTTGATCTGCCTGAGCGGATCCAACCGTCTCTTCCGACCGTCTTTTCATGGATGAACGATGGCGGAGAGCGGGCCACAGCAATGGCCGGGCTCCGGCGTTACCCAAGCGGGCGCAGCGAGCGCGCCTGCGGGCGCCACACCAGCTTGTTCAGGTTCACGGCGCGAGTACCGAAACCACGCCCTGTTCCACGTGAAACATAGCCGGCGCGAGAGACAAGGCCTCGACGGCCGCGGGCAGCTCGGTCCCGGTGATGAACACCTGGGCACCACTGTCGACCAGCCGGGCCAGGACCCGGTCCTGGTGCCGACGGTCCAGTTCCGAAGCGAGATCGTCGAGCGCGATCAGCGGCCAGTCTCCACAGGCGGCGGCATGGCATTCGGCCTGCGCCAGAAGCAGCGACAGCGCGGTCAGTTTCGCCTGGCCGCGCGACAGCGCTTCACGGGCCGGATGGGCGGCGTAGTCGATCCGCCAGTCGGCGCGGTGCGGACCGACCGAGGTGAAACCGTTGGCGAGATCCCGTTCGCGGGCCAGCAGCAGAGCGTCGGCCAGCGACAGGCTGTCGCGGGCCCAGCCGGGCATGAACTGCAGCCGCGCCGTGCCCAGCGCGGGCACGAGATCGGCAGCCATGCCTTGCACCCGAGGCTCCAGGGTATCGAGATAGGCCTGACGATGCCGGGTTAGAGGTTCGCCGGCCTGGGCCAGCTCATGATCCCAGGCATCCAGCTGGTGATCCCGGACACGGGCCTTGAGCAGGGCATTGCGCTGTTTGAGCGCCCGGGCGTACCGCCGCCACAACGGGAGGAAACCTGGTTCCACGTGGAACAGACCCCAATCGACCAGGCGTCGCCGCGGCTCTCCACCTCCGGTCACCAGCGCATGGCTGCCGGGTTCGAAGGTCACGACAGCCAGAGCGGCGCACAGGTCGCCCAGCTGGGCCACCGGCTCACCGTCGAGACGCCCCTCCCAGCGCTGCCCCGCATGCCGCAGGCCGACCCGGCGGCTGCGGCCGCCCGGCGCCTCCTGCCACTCGGCGAAGACCTCCACCGCTTCACAGCCGGTACGGATCAGGCCATCTCGCACCCGGCCGCGGAAACTGCGGCCGTAAGCCAGCAGGTGGAGGGCTTCGAGCAGACTGGTCTTGCCGGCGCCGTTGTCGCCGGTGATCAGGTTCAGGCCAGGTCCGGGCAACAGTTCGGCCTCGGCCAGCCGACGCACGCCGGACACGCGCAGACGGGTCAGCAACATGTGCGCCTCGCGGCCGACAGCGAGCGGATGCAGGCCCGGAAACGGATTCGCCCGGGAGGTCCCGGGCGAATCGAGGCAGTCATCATGGGCGGGATCGTGCGATGTTCCACGTGGAACTTGGCGGTTCGGAACGTGCCCGAATGGGGCCCGGTCAGAGCCTCAGCGGCATGACCACATGGCGGCAACGGTCGCCGGTGGCTTCGCGAACGAGGGCAGAGGAATTGGCGTCGCGCAGCTGCAGGACGACATGCTCCTCGCGCAGGGCGGAGAGGGCATCCAGCAGGTAATTGACGTTGAAACCGATGACGAGGCTGTCGACCCGGGTATCGGCTTCGACTTCTTCCTGGGCTTCTTCCTGCTCCGGGTTGTGGGCGTTGATCCGCAGCTGGCCGGGCGAAACCTCGACGCGCACGCCGCGGTACTTCTCGTTGGACAGGATCGCCGCGCGCTGCAGCGCCGCGCGCAGGATCTCGCGGTCGATCCGGACCTCGCGATCGGCGCCGATCGGGATCACCGCTTCGTAATCGGGGAAGCGGCCGTCGATCAGCTTGCTGGTGAAGGTCACGTCGTCGCGCTTGACCCGGATATGGCTGCGGCCCATCTCCAGTTCGAGTTCGCGATCGCCGCCTTCCAGCAGGCGCTGCAGCTCCAGCACGCCCTTGCGCGGGACGATGATCTGACGCTTGGTCTGCACGGGCTGGTCCAGGTCGGCCTCGCAAAGCGCAAGACGGTGGCCGTCGGTAGCGACGCAGCGCAGGGCCTTGTCGCGCAGATCGAACAGCAGGCCGTTGAGGTAGTAGCGCACGTCCTGCTGGGCCATCGCGAACGCGGTGCGTTCGATCAGCTCCTTCAGGGCAGCCTCGCCGACTTTCACCCGCTCGGTCGCGTCGACCTCGTCGAGGGCCGGGAAATCGTTGGCGGGCAGACTGGCCAGGGTGAAACGGCTGCGCCCGGCCTGGACCGTGATCTTGTCGCCCGACTGGCTGACCGTGACCTTGCTGCCATCGGGCAGGGCGCGAACGATCTCGAACAGCTTGCGCGCCGGAATCGTGACCTCGCCGGGCTGGGCATCCTCGACCCCGGTGCGGGCGACCATTTCCACTTCGAGGTCGGTACCGGTGAGGGACAGGACATCGCCTTCGACCCGCGCGAGCAGGTTGGCGAGCACGGGCAGGGTCTGCCGGCGCTCGACGACATTCACGACCTGAGCCAGGGGCTTCAGAAGGACTTCGCGTTGCAGACTGAAACGCATGCGGTTCGATTCCCCTTGGTTTGAACGGACCTGCGGACCGGGCTTCGAAAGGATGGAAAAACTATAAAGATGGTGGTGATGGTAGAGCCCAAAGCCGGGGGTAACACTCCCAGGCCCTTGAATCGCCTGTATTTTCCGTCAAGACAACCGTCTGGACAACGCGCCTGCCAGGCTGGGGACGGATTGTGGACAACTTTGGCGGTTGTCCGCTGCCCGCCACTTGTCCACAGGCTGTCCCCGGCCGTTCTCACACGATGAGACGCTGTCGTGCCAGTCCCGCCGTTTCGCACCTTCGCCAGCCCTGCCTCCGCAGGCCCCGCATGCGTCGCGCCGGTCGAGGCCGCGCCGTCATTCGCTGAGCTTGCGGATCAGCTTGTCCCAGTCCTCGCGCAGTTTGCCGTCGCTGTCCATCAACGTCCGGATCTGGCGACACGCGTGCAGGACCGTGGTGTGGTCACGTCCCGCGAACGCATCGCCGATCTCCGGCAGACTGTGCTCGGTCAGTTCCTTGGCCAAGGCCATCGCCACCTGCCGCGGGCGAGCCAGCGAGCGGGTCCTGCGCTTGGACAACAGATCCTTGATCTGAAGACCGTAGTAGTCTGCCACGGCCTTCTGGATATTGGCGATGCCGATCGCCTGCTGCTGCGCGCGCAGCAGATCGCGCAGCGTCTCCTGCGCGAAATCCGCGGAAATCGCGCGGCCGGTGAAGTTGGCGCGCGCCGCCAGCGTGTTGAGCGCGCCTTCGAGATCGCGCACGTTGCTGCGCATCTTCTTCGCCAGCAGCAGTGCGACGTCCTCGGGCACGACCAGGCCACGCTCGCGCGCCTTGCTCAGCACGATCTGCGCGCGGGTCTCGAAGTCCGGCGGCTCGATCGCCACCGACAGACCCCAGGCCAGGCGCGACTTCAGCCGCGGCTCCAGGCCTTCGACCTCGCGCGGGTAGCGGTCGCAGGTGAGGATGATCTGCTGCTTGCCGTCGAACAGCGCGTTGAAGGTGTGGAAGAACTCCTCCTGCGTGCGGTCCTTGCCGGCGAAGAATTGAATGTCGTCGATCAGCAGCGCGTCGACCTGCTGGAACTGGCGCTTGAACCCGTCCATGGTCTTGTCCTGCAGCGCCTTGAGCATCGCGCTGAAGAACTGCTCGCTGCGCAGATACAGCACGCGCATGCCCGGATTCTGCCGGCGCATCTCGTTGCCGGCGGCGAACATCAGATGGGTCTTGCCCAGCCCGGTGCCGCCGTACAGCAGCAGCGGGTTGTGCGCGCGGTCGCCCGGTTTCTGCGCCGCCTGCCAGGCCGCGGCCCGGCCGAGCTGGTTGCTGCGGCCCTCGACGAAATTCTCGAAGGTGTAGTGATTGTCGAGATTGCCGGCGAAATCGGCCGCGGCGCGGGCCGCGGCCTGGGTCCGGGCCGGCATCGGGTCGCCTGCGGTCTGGGCCGCCCGCGGCGCGGAGCCGACTTCCAGCGACACCGTCGCGGTGCCGGCGTAATGGTCCAGCAGCTCGCTGATCCGCGGCAGATAGCGGGCCAGCACCGCGTCGCGGACGAACGCGTTCGGCGCGTACAGCACCACACCGTCCTCGCGCTGGCGCGCCTGCAGCGGTTTCAGCCAGGTCTGCACCTCTTCCACCGGCAGTTCGGTTTCGAGGCGTTCGAGACAGCGGGGCCAGGCGTCCATCGTGAGTCTTGCGCGTGCCGGGTGCGGGGCATGCGGAGCGCATGCGGGTGAGGCGGGACCACGCCGGGTGCGTCCCGACCGGCACAGGGCCCGGTCCGAAAGCGATCGCTGCGGGGTGGCGGAGGGTCGATCAGACTACCACCGCGCCGGGTCCCCCGCACCCGCTGCCGGCCCCGCCCGCGGCTGCGGTGTCGTGCCAGCGATTTGACCGCAGGCCATGCGCGCCCGCATAATTGCCGGTTCCTGCGGTTTCGGTGTCGCGCCTCGGCGCGGTTTCGTCGTCTCCGCCGCCCTGACGTCGCGGCCCTGTCGGTCCCGACGCAGACACCAGACACGCAACAGAACGCAAACGAGCCCGATCATGGCCACCAAGCGCACCTACCAGCCCAGCAACCTCAAGCGCAAGCGCGACCACGGCTTCCGTGCCCGCATGAAGACCGCCGACGGCCGCAAGGTCCTCGCCCGTCGTCGCGCCAAGGGCCGCAAGCGCCTCTCCGCCTGAGCGCGACGGCCCGCAGCCGGCTTCGCTCCGGCCGCGGCCGTTCCGCTTGCATCTGCTCCGGGCGCGAGGGCCACGACATGAACGGACCGCGTTCATGAGCGTCGAACAACCCGCTACCGCCCGCACGCAAGCCGCGACCCCCGCCCGCTACCCGCGCACCGCGCGGGTACGCGCGCGTCCGGAATTCGACGCGGTCTTCGCCCGCGGCCGCCGCGCGGCCAATGCGATCCTCGCCCTGCACCATCTCGCCGACGCGCAGCCGCCCCGACTCGGGCTGGCGGTGTCGCGCAAGGTCGATTCCCGCGCCGTGGTCCGCAACCGGATCAAGCGCGTGCTCCGCGAACATTTCCGCCGGCTGCGCGCCGGTCTTCCCGGCGGCGCCTACGTCGTGGTCGCACGCGCTGCCGCTGCGCGGGCCAGCGGACCCGAATTGACGAGTGCCTTCGGTCAGGCCTTGCGCCGGCTCGCGTTGCCCCCATTCCGGGCGGACGGCACAATGCCGCCGGTTTTGCCTGCTTCCCCGCCCCCTTCCCCGCCCCCTGCGTCGCCCGACGGCGACGCGACGAGTCCGGCCGCATGAATCAATTCCGCACTTTCCTGATCTTCGCCTGGATTCTGGTGGCGACCATCCTGTGGATGAAGTGGAACGACGAGCAGCGGCGCCCGCCGCAGACCGCCGTTCCCGCCACGGTGGCGACCCCCGCGGTCAGCGCCGACGCCATTCCGCCGCCCGTCGTGCCCGCAGCGCCCACCGCCGCTGCCGCCGACGTCCCCGCCGCGCCCGGTCAGCCCGCCGCCGCGGTCGCGTCCGCCGCGCCGGTCGCCGGCCCGACCTTCACCCTCACCAATGACGTGCTTCGGGTGGTGCTCGACGGCGGCAGCGTGCGTCGCGCCGACCTGCTCGACTTCCGCACGACCCGCGCCCCGGATGCGCCGCAGGTGCGGTTGCTCGACGACACGCCGCAGAATCTCTACGTCGCGCAGAGCGGCTGGATCAGCGCCCAGGGCGCGCCCGGCCACGCCGGCGGCTTCGTCGCCGAGCAGTCGGCGACCAATCTGGTCCTCGCCGACGGTGCGAAGGAACTGAGCGTTCGCTTCCTGTGGACCGGCGCCGACGGCGTCACCATCCGCCGCACCTGGACGCTGGCCCGCGGCGAATACGTACTCAAGGTCCGCGACGAGATCGTCAACCGCGGCAGCAAGCCGTGGACCGGCGACGTCTATCGCCAGCTCGCGCGCGTGCCGCACGATTTCAAGCGCAGCATGTTCAACCCCGAGACCTTCGCCTTCACCGGCGCCGCGTGGTACACGCCGGAGGAAAAGTACGACAAGCGCGCCTTCGACGCCTTCCTCGACGAGGATGCGGTCGATCCGATCGACGTGAAGAACGTGACGGGCGGCTGGGTCGCGCTGCTGCAGCACTACTTCATCAGCGGCTGGATTCCGCAGCCGGATCAGGCCGCGAACTACGCGATCTCGCACAACGCCGGCGTCTACGGCATCAGCGCCACCGGCCCGCGTTTCACCGTCGGCCCGGGCGAAAGCCACAGCACCGAAGCGAAGCTGTGGATCGGCCCGAAACTGCCGAAGCAGCTGGCGAAGCAGGCCCCGGGTTTCGACCTGACCCTCGACTACGGTGTGTTCACCATTCTCGCCGAGCCGATCCAGTGGCTGCTGGCGAAGCTGCACAAGCTCACCCACAACTGGGGCTGGGCGATCGTGCTGCTGGTGCTGCTGATCAAACTCGCGCTGTATCCGCTCTCCGCGGCGCAGTACCGCTCGATGGCCAAACTGCGCAAACTGCAGCCGCGCATGCAGCAGCTGAAGGAGCGCTACGGCGAGGACAAGCAGAAATTCCAGGCGGCGATGCTGGAGCTGTACAAGAAGGAAAAGGTCAATCCCGCCGGCGGCTGTCTGCCGATCCTGATCCAGATGCCGGTGTTCCTCGCCCTGTACTGGGTGCTGATCGAATCGGTCGAACTGCGTCAGGCGCCGTGGATGCTGTGGATCCAGGACCTCACTGCACGCGACCCGTATTTCATCCTGCCGATCGTCAACATGGCGGTGATGTGGTTCACCCAGAAGATGACGCCGATGGTCGGCGTCGACCCGATCCAGCAGCGCATGTTCCAGCTGATGCCGCTGATCTTCGGCGTGATGTTCGCGTTCTTCCCCGCCGGTCTGGTGCTGTACTGGGTGACCAACGGCGCGCTGGGCATGCTGCAGCAGTGGTGGATGATGCGGCTGTACGGCGACAAGCCCAACGCCGCCGCGAAAGCCTGATCCGTCAGGTCGTCGCAGCGATCACGAAGCCCGCCGCGAGGCGGGCTTCGTCGTTTGCGGGCCCGACTGGCGTCTCGGCACCGGCGGCCTTACCCTGATCGCGCCGATCCGCGCACCCTGCACGCGAGCGTCCCCATGCGACCTTCCATCGCCGAAATCTGGATGCTCGGCAGCGGCGTCTGCGCGCTGCTGGTCGCGGCGCTGCTGGTGAATCTGATCCTGCCGCAGTTCGAACCGATGTTCGCCCAGTTCGATGCGACGCTGCCGGCGCCGACCGCGTTCGTGCTGCGTTTCCGCTACGCCTTTTTCCTGCTGCCGCTGCTGGTGCCGCTGACGTGGTGGCTGCTGGCGCGGCGGGTTGCCGCATCGCCGAAACCCGGCGCGCGGCATGCGCCCGCGCTGGCCGCGCTGATCATGGCGATCGGTCTGAGCGTGCTGATCGTCCCGCTGGCCCTGATCGCGATGTATCTGCCGATCTTCCGGCTCGCCGACGCGGTCGGCGGTTGATCATCGGATCGCATCGATGCATGCCACCGACACCACCGACACCATCGCCGCCATCGCCACCGCCGCCGGTGCTGCCGGCATCGGTGTCGTGCGCCTGTCCGGGCCGCAGGCGCGGGCGATCGCGGAACGTCTCTGCGGCAAGCGACTGCGGCCGCGGCATGCGCACTACGCGACGTTCCACGACGAGCATGGTGAGGTCATCGACGACGGGATCGCGCTGTGGTTCAGGGCGCCGGCGAGCTACACCGGTGAGGATGTGGTCGAGCTGCAGGCGCACGGCAGTCCGGCGCTGCTGCGCGCGCTGCTCGATCGCTGCTGCGCGCTCGGTGCGCGGATCGCGCGGCCGGGCGAGTTCAGCGAACGTGCGTTCCTCAACGGCAAGCTCGATCTGGCCCAGGCCGAGGCGGTGGCCGATCTGATCGCCGCCGGCGATGCGCGCGCGGCGCGCGCGGCGCGGCGTTCGCTCGACGGCGTGTTCTCGCGCCGGGTCGACGCGCTGGCCGATGCGCTGCTTGGTCTGCGCGTGCATGTGGAAGCGACGATCGATTTCGCCGACGAACCGCTGGACACGCTCGGCGGCGCGCAGCTGCGCGCAGGCTTGGCGCAGGCCGCAGCGGATCTCGACGCGCTGCTGGTCGAGGCCGAACGCGGGCAGAAACTGCGCGACGGTCTGCATGCGGTGATCGTCGGCCCGCCCAACGCCGGCAAGAGTTCGCTGCTGAACGCGCTGGCCGGCAGCGAACGCGCGATCGTCAGCGATATCGCCGGCACCACCCGCGATCTGCTGCGCGAGACCGTGCGCGTGGACGGTGTCGAACTGACCCTGGTCGACACCGCTGGGCTGCGCGCCGGCGGCGATGCGATCGAACGCGAGGGCATGCGCCGCGCCGAAACCGAACTGGGCCGCGCGGATCTGGCGATCGTGGTGCTGGACGCGCGCGCGATCGCGGCCGGTCGGGCCGCGGTCGCCGAGGCGATCGCCGATGTGCCGCAGCGGCTGTGGGTGTGGAACAAGGTCGATCTGCTGGACGCGCCGCCGGTCGTGGCCGACGACGCGGTCGGCGTCTCCGCGCGCACCGGCGCCGGGCTGGATGCCCTGCACGCGCGGCTGCGCACGCTCGCCGGCGGCGATGCCGAGGGCGCCGAAGGCGCGTTCAGCGCGCGCGCGCGCCAGGTCGAAGCCCTGCGCCGCGCGCGTCAGGAATTGGCCGCAGCGCGGCACCATCTGGACGCCGATCGTCTGGAGTTGGCGGCCGAGGCGCTGCGCGCCGGGCACGACGCGCTGGGCGAAATCACCGGCCGGGTTGCGCCGGACGACTTACTGGGTCACATTTTTTCCCGATTCTGCATCGGCAAGTAGCCCGAACGCCTGCCCAGGCCGCCGTCGCCGCCGCGCCGCTGCCCTAATGGCACAGGATGTGCTAATCCATAGAGACCAGCCCGCAGGAAACCCTCCCGATGTCCGCCGTCCAGACACTCGCACGATCCCCCGACCGTCCGTTCCGCAGCGCCCTGCGCACCGCCGTGCTGTCCGCCGCCGTCGTGCTCGCGATCGCCGCCTGCGGCGGCGACAAGTCCGAAGCCGAGGGCGCCGCCCAGACCGAAACTGCCGCCGCCCCGGCCGCGCAGCCGGCCGGCCCCGCCGTTTCCGCCCAGGTCGCCGCGATGAGCGTCGACCAGCTCCGCGAGGCCGCCCGCGCCGCGCAGGGCGAGCAGCGGATGTACGCGCCCGCCGGCAACAACGCGATGGAGTACTACCTGGCCCTGCGCGACAAGCAGCCGAACGACGCCGCGGTCGCCAGCGCGCTCACCGACCTCATGCCCTACACCCTGATCGCCGCCGAGCAGAGCATCGGTCGCGACGATTTCAGCGAAGCCCAGCGCCTGATCGCGCTGATGGAAAAGACCGACAAGGCCGCGCCGGCGTTGCCGCGTCTCAAGCAGCAGCTCGCCGCCGCCCAGACCACGTTCGCCCAGCGCCAGCAGCAGCAGGAAGTCGACGCCGAGGCCGAGCAGGAGCGTCTGACGCGGCTGGAGGAAGAGCGCAGGAAGGCGCAGGAGGATGCGCAGCGTCAGGCCGCCGTCGAACTGCAGCGGCAGCAGGCCCAGCAGGCCGAGACCGCGCGTCAGGCCGAGGCCGCGCGCCAGGCCGAAGCCGCACGCCAGGCCGAGGCCGCGCGTCAGGCCGAAGCGGCGCGCCAGGAAGAAGCCCGCCGGGTCGCCGAAGCCTCGCGCACCGCCGCGCCGGCCACCGCGACCGCCAACGATCTGCGCGCGATCAGCACGCCGCAGCCGAAGTACCCGCCGGAAGCGCTGCGCGCCGGCCAGTCGGGCGAGGTGATCGTCGAGTTCACTGTCGGCACCGACGGCTCGGTCACCAGCGCCCGCGTGGTCCGCGGCAACCCGCCGCGCGTGTTCGATCGCGAAGCGGTCGCCGCGGTGCGCCGCTGGCGCTTCCAGCCGGTGCCCAACGAAGTCACCACGCGCCGCACCATCGGCTTCCGACCGGGTGGCTGAGACAGCCCGCCGACGCGACAGTCTCAGAAGAAAAACCCGGCGCAAGCCGGGTTTTTCGTTGCGAACGCCGAAGCGGCCTCATGCCGCACGATCGAGCGGCGCAGCCGCCGGCGCATCGATGCGTGTCTGCGCGATGGGCGGAGCGCACGCCGCATGCGCGGCCGCGACGCATTGCGGTGCGGATGCGGCATCGCATCGACGCGCATGTCCGTAGCGCGGCGGACGTGCGCCGAACGTGTGCTCCCGGCGCAGCGGGCGTGGAAGATGTCGCGGCGGATGCAGCCACAGCATTTCGGTCTTGAACAGCGACATGGATCTCTCCTGGGGGGTGGACACGACGGGGAACGTCGCGCGGGGCTGCGCAACGGTCGGTGGTTTCGATGCTGCGCATTCGCACACGCCCCGGTGCTTGCGGGCGTCTGGCTGCGTGCGCGTGACGTGCGGGTCCGTGGGGCGGGGCGCCCGGCGGCACATCCGTGTGCCGGGGGATCGCGACCCGTGCGCGCCTCTGCGGCTGCGTCGCGGGCATCCCCGTTCCCTGCGCCTCCCTGCGGACCGGACAACCAGTGTGCGCCGGAGCCGTCTCGCGGACTGCGACCGCGTGGTCTGCGAAGCCCTCCGCGCGATGCGTCCCGCACCTGCGGAAATCCTCCGAAACCGCTTGTTTCGCAGGCGTTTCGGCCTTCGCGTCACGGAGGAAAGTATCGTCGGAAGGCGTCTCACGGACTGCGATGGCGAAGCCCGCGTCGGCGTACACTGCGGGCATGAACACCTCACGTCCGAGCCGCGAAACCGACGCCGCGCCGCGCGCCGCGACCCTGATCGCGCGCGCGTTCGACGACTACAACGCGCGCTTCTCCGACATCACCCGGCGCGCGCGCCGGCGGTTCGAACGCCGCGACTGGAAACTCGCGCCCCAGGACGCCGCCGCGCGCATCGATCTGTACGAGATCTGCGTGCACGAAACGCTGGCGCGGCTGGAAACGTTGCTGGATGATCGCGTGCGTTCGCGTCCGCTGTGGCGCGCGATCCGTCCGGCGTTCGCGGCGCGGATCGCGGCGTTGCCGGATCGCGAGTTGTACAAGACCTTCTACAACTCGCTGGTGCGACGCTTCTTCCGCATCGACGGGGTCGCGCCGGACCTGGAATTCCTGGCGTTCGAGATCGTGCCGACCGGCGATCCGGCCTGTCCGGGCGAACTGCAGCACCACGACTTCGGCGCCGAAGGCGCCGGTGCGGAAGCGGTGTGGCGCGGGTTGTTCGAGCGCCTGGGCTACGCCAACGGCTGGGCCGATCTCGACGCCAGCGCGCGCGCGGTGGCGCAGGCGCTGCGCAACCGCGGCGTGATCGGCGTGTCGGTGCTGCGCACGCCGTTCTATCGCGAACGCCGCGCCTATCTGGTCGGTCGCGCGCACGGCGCTTCCGGTGCGACCTATCCGGTCGTGGTCGCGCTGGTCAGCGAGCCGCCCGGCGTGCGCGCCGACGCGGTGCTCGTGGACGACCAGCAGATCTCGATCCTGTTCGGCTTCTCGCGCAGCCATTTCCACGCCGATCTGGCGCGGGTCGGCGATGCGGTCGCGTTCCTGCACCGGCTGCTGCCGCGCAAGCCGCTGGACGAACTGTTCACCATGGTCGGCCGGATCAAGCAGGGCAAGACCGAGCGCTATCGCCAGGTGTTCCGGCATCTGGCCGAGCACCCCGACGAACAGTTGGTGATCGCCGAAGGCGAACGCGGGATGGTGATGGCGGTGTTCACGCCGCCGGGCTATCCGCTGGTGTTCAAGCTGATCCGCGACCGTTTCGCCTATCCGAAAGACACGGTGCGCGCCGAGGTCGAGGAAAAGTATCGCCTGGTGTTCCGCCGCGACCGCATCGGCCGCCTGATCGATGCGCAGGAATTCCTGCGTCTGCGTTTCCCGAAACGCCAGTTCGCGCCGGCGCTGCTGGACGAACTGCTGCGCGAATGCGCGCAGACCGTCGAGGTCGAAGGCGAGGAAGTGCTGATCCGACACTGCTACATCGAGCGCAGGCTGCGCCCGCTGGATCTGTACGTGCGCGAGTCGGACCGCGCGGCGGCGGAGCGCGCGCTGCTCGACTACGGTCAGGCGATCAAGGATCTGGCGCGCAGCAACCTGTTTCCGGGCGATCTGCTGCTGAAGAATTTCGGCGTGACCCGCCACGGCCGGGTGCTGTTCTACGACTACGACGAACTGTGTCTGGTCGAGGAGTGCCGGTTCCGCGCGGTGCCGCCGATGCGCGACGAGGACGAGACCCGGCCGCTGGACGAATGGCTGTACGCGGGCGCGGACGACGTGTTTCCTGAGCTGTTCCCGCAGTTCCTCGGTGTGGCGCCGGCGCTGCGCGAACGGCTGCGCGCGGTGCACGGTGAAATCTTCGATCCGGCGTGGTGGCGCGAGGTGCAGACGCGGCTGGCGGCGGGGGAGCATTTCGACGTGCCGCCGTATCCGGCCTCGGCGCGGTTGCCGGGGCCGGGCTCTGCTGCGGCCTCCGCCGAGCCGTGAGGACGATCGTGCAGGCTGAAATCATCGTCCAGGCTGAAATCGCGGAGGCCCGAAAAAAAGAACCCG
>JBIJBH010000403.1:0-3825 GCA_044345315.1 Lysobacteraceae bacterium | reverse complement strand
CGGCACTTCGCCGGACTCGATCGATCTGGCCGAGGACCGCGAGCGCTTCCAGCAACTGGTCGACAAGCTCGGCCTGCTGCAGCCGCCGAACCGCACCGCGCGCAGCAGCGAGGAAGCGCTGACCCTGGCGCGCCAGATCGGCTACCCGCTGGTGGTGCGACCGAGCTACGTGCTGGGCGGACGCGCGATGGAAGTGGTGCACGCCGACGCCGATCTTGAACGCTACATGCGCGAGGCGGTGAAGGTCTCGAACGATTCGCCGGTGCTGCTCGATCGTTTCCTCGACCATGCGGTCGAGGTCGATGTCGACATCATCGCCGACCGCGAGGGCAACGTCCTGATCGGCGGCGTGATGGAGCACATCGAGGAAGCCGGCGTGCATTCGGGCGATTCCTCGTGCTCGCTGCCGCCGTATTCGCTCTCGGCGGAGACGCAGGACCGTCTGCGCGATCAGGTCCGCGCGCTGGCGCGGGCGCTGAACGTGGTCGGGCTGATGAACACCCAGTTCGCGATCCAGACCGAGACCGACGGCAGCGACACCATCTTCCTGCTCGAAGTGAATCCGCGCGCCTCGCGCACGGTGCCGTTCGTGTCCAAGGCCACCGGCATGCCGCTGGCGAAGATCGCCGCGCGCTGCATGGCCGGCATGACCCTCGCCGAACAGGGCGCGACCCGCGAGGTGGTGCCGGATTACTTCTCGGTCAAGGAAGCGATCTTCCCCTTCGCCAAGTTCCAGAACGTCGATCCCATTCTCGGCCCGGAAATGCGCTCCACCGGCGAGGTGATGGGTGTGGGCCGCAACTTCGGCGCCGCCTTCGCGCGCGCCCAGGAAGCCGCCGGCATCAAGGCGCCGCCGAAAGGCAAGGCTTTCATTTCGGTCCGCGATCCGGACAAGCAGCGAGTGCTGGCGGTGGCCGAGGCGCTGATCGGCCGCGGCTACGCGCTGGTGGCGACCCGCGGCACCGCAGCCTGGCTGCAGTCGCAGGGCTACGCCTGCGAAATCGTCAACAAGGTGATCGAAGGTCGGCCGCACATCGTCGACCGGATCAAGAACGGCGAAATCAGCTACATCGTCAACACCACCGAAGGCAAGCAGGCCATCGCCGACTCGTTCTCGATCCGGCGCGAGGCCCTGCAGCAGCGGGTGACCTACTCGACCACGATTGCGGGCGCGAAGGCGCTGCTGCATTCTCTCGACTATCGCGACAGCGGCCCGGTGTGGGCGCTGCAGGAACTGCACAAGGAATTGAACGACCAATGAGAGCCGTCCCATGAGAGCGCCCATGACCCTCAAAGGCTCGCAGCGTCTGCGCGCCGAACTCGAACAGCTCAAGAGCGTGCAGCGGCCGGCGGTGATCAACGCCATCGCCGAAGCGCGCGCCCACGGCGACCTCAAGGAAAACGCCGAATACCACGCCGCGCGCGAACAGCAGGGCTTCATCGAAGGCCGCATCAAGCAGCTCGAAGCCGAGCTGTCGCATGCGCAGGTCATCGACGTGTCCACGCTCAACGCCGGCAGCCGGGTGGTGTTCGGCGCGAACGTGACCCTGGCCGACGTCGAATCCGGCGAGGAAAAGCGCTACCAGATCGTCGGCGATCTCGAAGCCGACATCAAACTGGGCCTGATCGCGATCTCCTCGCCGCTGGCGCGCGCGCTGATCGGCAAACACGAGGGCGATCTGGTCGAAATCGACGCTCCGGCCGGCAAGCGCGAGTACGAGCTGGTCGAAGTCGCCTACGAAGGCTGATCCGCGCGGCCGCGGACGATGAACGAAGCGATCTTCCTGTTGCCGGCATGGTCGGCGTTCGGTCGCCAGGCGATCGCCGCCGAGATCGCGCGCGCGCTCGGTCGTGCGGATGCGTCGCCGCCCGCCGCGGCCGGCGGCGATGCGCAGCTGCAGCGGCATTTCGCCTGCACGCCCGCGCACTGGGCGCCCGCCGCGCTGACCCGTCAGGCCGACTGCGGCGATGCCGCCGGTGCGGCCTGGCTGCGCGCCGATCCGGCGCATGTGCGTCCCGACATGAACGGCGCACGCCTGCTCGGTCTGGGCGAGCGTCTGGGTCTGGATCGCGAGGATATCGATGCGCTGCTGCCGGCGCTGCGTCCGCTGTTCGGCGACAGCGGTTTCGCGCTCGACGCGCCGACGCCCGCGCGCTGGTACCTGCGCCTGCCGCGCGAGGCCAAAGTGCCGGTGTTCAGCGCACCCGACGCAGCGCTCGGCGAGGATCTGTTCGACCATCTGCCCGATGGTCCCGAAGCGCGGCGCTGGCGCGCGCTGCAGAACGAAGTGCAGATCGTGCTGCACAACCATCCGTGGAACGCGCGCCGCGCCGAACGCGGCCGGGTGCCGGTCAATGCACTGTGGCTGTGGGGCGGCGGCGTGCTGCCGGATCGGGTCGCCTGCGCGTTCGCGGAGGTCCGCAGCGACGACGAACTGCCGCGCGCGCTGGCGCACTGCGCCGGCGTTTCCGTCGCGCCCGCCGCGACGGTGTTCGAAGCGCAGACAGGGCGAAGCCTGATCGACCTGCGCCGCCAGCGCGATCTCGCCGCACTGCAGCGCGACTGGCTGCGCCCGGCGCTGGACGCGCTGCGCGACGGAACGCTGCAGGCGCTGGAACTCGACGCCGCCGACGGTCTGCGGCTGCGCCTGACCCGCGGTCAGCGCTGGCGCTTCTGGCGCGGTGCCTGGTCGCCGCCCGCGGTCGCCGACGTCTGATGCGCACGATCCGACGGCGCGACGGCCGCGACGGGTGCGACGACTCGGCGCTGCAGTCCGCTGACTGGCCGCAGGACATGCCGCCGCTGCTGCGTCGCGTGTATCTCGCGCGCGGCGCGGACACGCCCGCCCGGGCGCGTCCGCGGCTGGGCGATCTGCTGCCGCCGGACGGCCTGCTCGGGCTGGAGGCCGCGGTCGATCTGCTCGCCGATGCCATCGCCGCGGACCGGCGGATCGTCGTGGTCGGCGATTTCGACTGCGACGGCGCGACGGCCTGCGCGGTCGCGGTGCGCGGCCTGCGCCTGCTCGGCGCGCGCCGGGTCGAATACGCGGTGCCCAACCGCATGGTCCACGGTTACGGGCTGTCGCCCGGATTGGTCGAGGACCTGGCCGCGATGCAGCCGGATCTGCTGGTCACGGTCGATCACGGCATCGCCTGCCATGCCGGCATCGCCGCGGCGAAGGCGCGCGGCTGGCGGGTGCTGGTGACCGATCACCATCTGCCGGGCGAACGCCTGCCCGCGGCCGATGCGATCGTCGATCCCAATCAGCCCGGCGATGATTTTCCCTCGAAGATGCTGGCCGGCGTCGGCGTGATGTTCTACGTGCTGCTGGGTTTGCGCCGACGACTGCGCGATGCCGGCGCGCTGGCCGGCGAACCGCCGGATCTGACGACGCTGCTGGATCTGGTCGCGGTCGGCACCGTCGCCGATCTGGTTCCGCTGGACGCCAACAATCGCGCCCTGGTCGCGGCAGGCCTGCGCCGCCTTCGCGCCGGCCGCGGCTGCGCCGGACTGCGCGCGCTGATCGAGGTCGCGCGCCGCAGCGAAGCGGTCCTCACCGCCGCCGACATCGGCTTCGCGCTGGCGCCGCGGATCAACGCCGCCGGCCGACTGGAGGACATGGCGCTCGGCATCGAATGCCTGCTCAGCGACGACCCGCGGCGCGCGCGCGAGCTGGCCGAGGTGCTGGACGGCATCAACGCCGAGCGTCGCGGCGTGCAGCAGCAGATGGTTGCCGAGGCCGAAGACGCGCTGGCCGCGCTCGGCGACGGCATCGACGGCGCGCGCGCCGCGCTGTGCCTGTATCGCGAAGACTGGCATCCCGG
>JBIJBH010000040.1:0-13764 GCA_044345315.1 Lysobacteraceae bacterium | reverse complement strand
CGGCGGCGCCGAAGCGCGCGCTGGGCGCGAACATGCCGAGGGTCTGATAGCCCCAGGAGCCGTCGAACGGATGTTCGGACACCGGCAGCAGTTCGATGTGGGTGAAACCGAGGTCCGCGGCGTAGTCTGGCAACTGCGCGGCGAGCGCGTCCCAGTCCAGGAAACTTCCGTGCGGATCTCGTCGCCACGAGCCCGGATGCACCTCGTAGATGCTGATCGGCGCGTAACGATCGTTGGCCGCGGCGCGTTCGGGCGGCAGCGGTCGCGCTGCGATGTGCGGCGCCACCCGGCTGGCGGTGCTCGGGCGCAGTTCCGCGGCGCGCGCGTACGGGTCGGCCTTGCTCTGCAGCGCGCCGTCGGCGCCGACCACTTCGAACTTGTACAGATCGCCCGGCACGACGTGCGGCACGAAGATTTCCCACACCCCTGCGGTGTGGCGCAGGCGCATTGGATGGCGGCGGCCGTCCCAGGCGTTGAAATCGCCGACCACGCTGACTCGGCGCGCGTTCGGCGCCCACACCGCGAAGCGCACGCCGGCGACGCCGCCGATCGTGCTCGGATGCGCGCCGAGAAAACGCTGCGGGCGCAGTTCGCGGCCTTCGCGGAAGGCGATGAGGTCGTCTTCCGACAACTGCGGGCCGTAGGCGAAGGCGTCGGCGTAGATGTCTTCGGCGGGGCCGCCGCCGCCGTCGCGCCAGCGCACCTTGAAGCGATAGTCGAAACGCTTGCGCCGCAGCGGCACGCGCGCTTCGTGGAGGCCGTCGCGCAGTTCGGGCAGATCGGTCAGCACCCGGCCGCTGGCGGCTTCGACCACTTCCACGGTCTCGGCGCCCGGCAGCAGCGCGCGCACCCAGAGCTTGCCGGCGGCATCGGCGTGCAGACCGAGCACGGCGAAGGGATCGCCGTGGCGTCCCTCGACCAATGCGTCGATGTCCCCCCGGGTCAGCATGCTCAGCCGTGCGCCCGTGCGGCCTGCGCCGGATCGCGCCAGATTCGATCGGCGTACTCGCGGACGGTGCGGTCGGTGGAGAAGAACCCCATGCCGGCGATGTTGCGCAGGGCGCAGGCGTTCCAGGCGGCGCGATCGCGATACAGCGCATCGACCCGGGACTGGGTCGCGACGTACTCGGCGAAATCCGCCAGCAGCAGATAGGGGTCGGCGCCGAGTAGGCCGTCGACCAGCGCGCGATAGCGTCGCGGTTCGCCCGGGCTGAAACTGCCGTCGCCGATCGACTGCAGTACGTCGTAGAGCGCCGGGTTCTGGCTCGCGACCCAGCGCGGGTCGTAGCCGAGGGCGCGCAGCCGTGCGATGCCTTCGGTGCGCAGGCCGAATACGAACAGATCGGATTCGCCGATCGCCTGCGCCATCTCGATGTTGGCGCCGTCCCAGGTGCCGATGGTCAGCGCGCCGTTCATCGCGAACTTCATGTTGCCGGTGCCCGAGGCTTCGGTGCCGGCGGTGGAGATCTGTTCGGAGAGATCGGCCGCGGGAATGATCGCCTCGGCCAGGCTCACGCCGTAGTTCGGCAGGAACACCAGCTTGAGTCGGCCGTCGAGCCGCGGATCGCCGTTGATGGTGCGGCCGATGTCGTGGGCGAGGCGCACGACCTGCTTGGCGGTGTGATACGCCGAGGCCGCCTTGCCGGCGAGGATCACGGTGCGCGGCACCCAGCCGCGGCCGTCGGGACCCTGCGGGTTCGCGAGCATCGCGCGGTAGCGCGCGACCACGTGCAGCAAGTTGAGCAACTGCCGCTTGTATTCGTGGATGCGCTTGATCTGCACGTCGAACAGCGCGTCCGGATCGATGTCGATGCCGGTCTCGCTGCGGACCAGCGCGGCCAGACGCTGCTTGTTGGCGCGTTTGACCGCGGCGAAACGCGCGCCGAGCGCGGCATCGCCGGCGTGCGCGCGCAGCGCGGACAGCTCGCCCAGATCGCGCCGCCAGCCGCTGCCGATGGTCTCGTCGAGCAGCGACGACAGGCCGGGGTTGGCCTGCTGCAGCCAGCGCCGCGGGGTGACGCCGTTGGTGACGTTGAGGAAGCGGTCCGGGAACAGCCGCGCGAAGTCGGTGAAGATCGTCTTCACCATCAGATCCGAATGCAGTTCGGCCACGCCGTTGACCCGGTGCGAGGCCAGCACCGCGAGCGCCGCCATCTTCACCTTGCGGCCCTGGCTTTCGTCGATCAGCGACACGCTCTGGACCAGACGCTCGTCGCCGGGGAAGCGGGCGCGCACCTCGCCGAGGAACTCGTGGTTGATGCGGTAGACGATCTCCAGATGCCGCGGCAGCAGCGCCTCGAACATCCGCACCGGCCAGGTTTCCAGCGCTTCGGGCATCAGCGTGTGGTTGGTGTAGGACACCGCCTGGCGTGTGATGCGCCAGGCCTCGTCCCAGGCCACGCCGTGTTCGTCGACCAGCAGCCGCATCAGTTCGGCCGGAGCCAGCGCCGGATGGGTGTCGTTGAGATGGATCGCGTTGCCGCGGCCGAGCTGTTCCAGCGGCCGGCCTTCGGCGAGGTGGCGCGCGATCAGGTCCTGCAGCGAGGCGCTGACCAGCAGCGCTTCCTGCTTGAGCCGCAGTTCGCGACCGGCGTCGGTGCTGTCGTCGGGATAGAGCACCCAGTTGAGCGCGTCGGCGGCGATCACGTGGCGCGCGGCGCCGGCGTGGTCGCCGCGGCAGAACGCGGCGAAATCGATCGGGGTCTCGGCGCTGGCCTGCCACTGGCGCAGGGTCGAGACGCGCTCGCCGTGATGCGCGGGCACCACGAAGTCGAAGGCGCGCGCGATCACGCGTTCGGCCGGCTGCCAGCGCCGGCCGCCGATGCCGTCCGAGATCACGCTGCCGCCGAAACCGACGACGTATTCGACGTCGTGACGCTCGATGTCCCACAGCGCGCCGTGGCGCAGCCAGTCGTCGGGGCGTTCGGTCTGGCGGCCGTCCTCGGTGCCCTGGGCGAACATGCCGTAGCGGTAGCGCAGGCCGTAGCCGAAGGCGGGCAGGCCGAGTTCGGCGAAGGAGTCGAGGAAGCAGGCGGCGAGCCTGCCGAGGCCGCCGTTGCCGAGCGCGGCGTCGGGCTCGGATTCGAGCACGTCGCCGAGCTGCAGGCCGCGCGACGCCAGTTCGCGCTGCAGTTCGGGCTCCAGGCGCAGCGCGGCCAGCGCGTTGCGCAGGGCGCGGCCCATCAGGAATTCCATCGACAGGTAATGCACGCGGCGTTCGCCGGGGCCGCGGCGGGCGTCCTCGGCCTGGGTCCGGACCCAGCGCGCGGCGAGGGCGTTGCGGCACACGTCGGCGGCTGCGCGCAGTGCGGCGCGTGCGGCCGGGGTGGGCTCCTGTTCGCTGCCGACCCGCGCCAGCGCGGCGCGGAAGGCCGGGAGCAGATCCTCCGTGCGATCCCTGGTGCCATTCCCAACCTGGCCGTCCGTCGCCCCGGTGTCGATCTGATGCATGCATGCTCTCCGCTGTCGGGCGCGCGGCCCTGGGCGCAGCGCCCGAGGGCACCGCGGCTCGAAGCGGGCAAGCTTAGGAGCCGCCTGCTCCGGGGGCGACCCGCTACAATCGTATTCACCCGGACATGCTGCCCGCCGGGTCGCGATGTCGGACTGCATACGTATTCATGGCGTCGATATGCATGCATCCGTATTGCGATGCAGCATGCGATTGCGATGCCGCGGGCCTCGACGACAGCACGAACCGGGAGCGAGGATGGGAAGCGAAGGCGGAGACCATCGACGCATGCATCGACGCGAGTTCATCGGCATGAGCGCCCTCGCGCTCGCTTTCGGCGCGCGCGCGGAGACCCGCGTGGCAGCGCCGGATCCTGCGTTCGAGCAGGTGTTCGCGCGGATGGCGCCGCAGTGGGTCGCGGTCGCCCGCGACCCGGCGCACGCGGTGCGGCTGCGCTGGGTGCGCATCGAACGCGACGCCGACGGCGCGCGCCGGTTCCGGGTTCACGACTTCGGCGCCGAACGCGATCGCGTCTGGGCGCCCGCCGCGAGCGTCGCCAAGCTGCCGATGGCGCTGCTCATGGCCGAGGCCGTGCAGGCCGCCGGCGGCGGTGCGGACAGCGCGCTGCGTCTCGACGCGCCGCCGGCGACCGGCAACTGGGGCGACGAGCCGCTGGCGGAATCCTTCGCGCGCGGCCTCGATCGCACCTTCGCGGTCAGCGACAACCGGCCGTTCAATCGCTGGTACGAACTGCTCGGCGGCGACCGCGTGCATCGGCGTCTGGCCGAACTGGGCTATCCGCATGCGCGGCTGATCGCGCGCCTGGGCTCGTCCGATCGCGAGGCCAACCGTCGCAGCGGCGGCGGCGCGATCGAAACCGCCGACGGCCGCGTGCTGGCCCGATGCGCGCCGGCGCAGGCGCAGGCGCGGCGGTTTCCGTTCGGCGAGGCCCGTCTCGGTGCGGGTTGGCGGAACGACGACGGCACCGTGGTGCCGGGGCCGCACGATTTCTCGCGCGCCAACTTCCTGCCGCTGACCGACAGCCTGCGCATGCTGCAGGCCTTCGTGTCGCCGGAATCGGTGCCGCCGGCGCAGCGCTGGCGGATCGACGGCGCGCTGCGCGCCCGCCTGCTGCGCGCGCTGGCGCTGCGCCCCCGCGACAGCGAGGACCCGATGTATCCCGAAGCCGATTACCCCGACGGTCATGCGCGCTGGTTCTTCGTCGGCGACGGCCGCGCACGCTACGCGCCGGGGCTGAGCGTGTTCGGCAAGACCGGCATGGCCTACGGCTCGCTCAGCGAGGTCGCGTGGGTGGTCGATCGCGACAGCGGCGCGGAATGCCTGCTCGCCGCGCGCATCCTGGTCAACGCCGACGGCATCTACAACGACGACCGCTACGAGTACGACGACATCGGCCTGCCGTTCCTCGCTGCGTGGTCGCGCGCGGTGCTGGATGTCGAACGCGCACGTCAGCGCGATGAACACGGGAGTGGCGCACGATGAACCGACGAATGATCCGCGTGATCGTCACCCTGCGCCGGCATCCGGCGGCGCTGCTGCTGATCGCGCAACTGCTGGGCGTGGTGCTGTATCCGGTGCTGGACGATTCGGTGGCCGGGCGCACGGTGCTGGGCGGATTCGGCCTGACCGTGCTGGCGCTGGTGCTGTGGGTGGTCAACCGCAGCCCGGCGGTGAACTGGATCGCTTGGTGCATGGCGCTGCCGGCGGCGCTGCTGATGATCGCGGCCAACTTCGTCGATGCGCCCTGGGTGCTGCCTGCCGCGCATCTGCTCGAAGGCGTGCTGTATCTGTACGCGGCGATCGGCCTGATCGCCTACATGTTCGACGACCACAAGGTCACGCTCGACGAACTGCTGGCGGTCGGTGCGGTGTTCACCCTGCTGGCCTGGGCCTGGGCGTTCGCCTATTCGGTCTGCCAGACGTGGTATCCGGGCAGCTTCCCGATGAGCGGCAGCGACGACCCGCAGCGCACCTGGATGGAACTGCTGTTCATGAGCTTCAGCGTGCTCTCCGGCGTGGGCCTGAGCGACATCGTGCCGGCGACCCTGCCGGCGCGCGCGCTGACCATGCTGCAGATGTTCGCCGGGGTGATGTACATCGCGATCGTGGTCTCGCGTCTGGTCGGACTGTCGGCGCTGCGCCAGCGCGATTCCTGAACAGGCAGGTCGCGGATCCGGCTTTGCCGATCTTGGCGGTCCATTGCCGTGCGATGCGCGGAGATCGTCGGGAATTCGCGCTCTGCGCACGCTTCGCGCATGCACTGCGACGGTGACTTGTTGCACTGTTCTTGACGAGCGCGCGAACGGGTAGAGTGAAGGCCGGACGGCCGCATGCGCGCGCCGTCTCCCGCCGGTCCGGCCACGCGAACGCAGACGACCCCCAGCGCATGCTCAAGCCGCACCGCAATCTTCTGGAACCGCCTCCGTCCGAGCGCCTGCGCATCGGCGAACGCATCGTCGACATTCCGCTGCGCGAGATCGCGTCGACGGCCGGCGGGGAGCCGTTCCGGATCACGCTCAAGTCGCTCGGCGTGCTGCTGGCGCTGGTCGCCAATGCCGGTCGTGTGGTCAGCCGCGAGGCGCTGCTCGAATGGGTCTGGCCGGACACGCTGCCGACCGACGACGTGCTGACCCAGGCAATCGCGCAACTGCGACGCGCGCTGGGCGACGAGCGTGAGCATCCGCGCTACATCGAGACCATCGCCAAGCAGGGTTATCGCCTGATCGCGCCGGTGGAATGGCTTGCGGACAACCATTCCGGGACGCATGCCGCCGCGTCCGCGCTGCCGGCCGACGCAACCAGCGCCGCCGCGCCGCCGCATCGAGGCAGACGCAGCGCGATCGCGATCGCTGCCGCCGTCGTGCTGGCGATCTCGGCAATCTCGACGGTCGTCCTGCTGCGGCCCGGCGACGATGCCGACGCACCATCGCCATCGGCGGCCACCGCGTCGCCGGATGCGCTGCCGCCGCTGGCCGCGGACATGGCCTATCAACGCATCGCCACGCTGCCGGTCTCGGAGGAGCGTCCCAGCCTCTCGCCCGACGGCGCGCTGGTGGTCTACACCCGCATGAACGCGGACGGCAAGGGTGCGCCGCTGATGCTGCAGACCTCGGCGGCGATGCCGGCCAGAGCCCTGACCGAGGCCGTCGCCGGACAATACGATCTGATGCCGGCCTGGTCGCCCGACGGTCGCCAGATCGCGTTCGTGCGCCGGTCGCAGCGCGACTGTCTGGTGATGAGCGTGCCCACCGCCGGCGGCAGTCCGCGCGAACTGGCCGAATGCCTCGGCGGCGAACCGCATCCGGTGTCCTGGTATCCCGACGGCGATGCGCTGATCGGCGCGCTGCGCAGCGGTTATTCCTCCGGCACCGACATCGAAAAGGCGCTGCATCGCCTGCCGCTGGACGGTGGCGGCTGGCAATCTCTGCGCTATGCCCGCGCCGCGCAGGACGAGGACATGTCGCCGGCGGTGTCGCCCGACGGGCGCTGGATCGCGTTCCAGCGCAACGTCTCGCTGGCCGATCTGTGGCGGGTGCCGGTCGCGGGCGGCACGCCGGAGCGGCTGACCCACCTGCGCACCAACATCTACGGTCTGACCTGGACTCCCGACAGCCGCCATCTGGTCTTCAGCCGCTATCGCGACAGCCGGATCCTGCTGTCGGTGCTGGATCTGGAAACCGGTCGAGTCCGCGATCATCCCGGCGATGCCGGCAGCCTGCTGTTTCCGAGCATCTCCGGCCGCGGCGACACGCTCGCCTTCGAGGTCGAGGATTCGCAGTCGGTGCTGCGTCGGGTGGCGCTGGACGAGGGCGAGACTGCGCTGCGGAATTCGCGGGTGATCCTGGAGAGCAGCGGTTCGAACCTGCTGCCGGCGCTGTCGCCCGACGGCCGTCAGCTGCTGTTCGTGTCCGATCGCACCGGCGACACCCGGTTGTGGTGGCAGGACACCGGACAACCCGAGAGCCTGCGCCCGCTCGAGGGCTTCGTGCCGTTCCCGCGCCATCCGGTGCTGTGGCATGCGGATGGACAGCGCGCGCTGGCGATCGGTCAGGGCCCGGGGCAGCGTTGGGGCGTGTACGAGATCGAACCGCGCCGCGGCGGTGTCCGGCGTCTGCCGGTGCCCGACACCGATCCGGTCCACGCCAGCTACCACCCCGATCCCGATCGACTGCTGGTGGTCGCCGATCAGGGCGCGGGCCGCCTCGGCGTGACCCTCTACGACCGCAGCCGGCAGCCCTGGCGGCCGCTGGCGCGGCTGACCGATGTCGCGGTCGCGGTAGTCGATCCACGGCATCGCCGGATCGTGCTCGCCAGCGCCTCCAGCCCGGCGATCCGCAGCGCCGACCTCGATCTGCGCGATCTGCGCACCGTCGACCGCACGACAAGCCAGCGCCGCAATCGCAGCCTCACGGCCGTGGCCGACGGGGTGCGGGTGATGGACGGTGGCGAATGTTTCTGGCACTGGCGGCCGGTGAACCTCGACGGCGCCGGGGACGTCGACCCCTCCCGCAAGGGCGGTGCAGGCGCCGGCCGTTGCCTCGGTCGCGAGGACTGGTCGCTGCAGGGCGTCAGCCAGTCCGGCGCCGAGCCGGTGCTCTACCTGTCGGTGATCGAACGGATGCAGACCGACATCGGCGTGGCGCCGCTGTCCGCGCTGCTCGCCGCACCCACCGCCAACGACCCGCTTCCCGTCGCAAGTCGCTGATCCGCAAGGTTTCGGAACGATTTCGGAAAGGATTCGCGCCGATTTGGGCGAAATCTCGGGGTTATTTCCTGCCGCTCCGCCGCGATCGGGTCACACCGGTGACCACATCCGGCAAGGAGTTGGTCATGCAGGTCGAACGCCTCACCACACGTCTTCCTTCCCCGTCCGTCACCGGTCGCGGCCCCCGCCCGCCGTTCGCGGTGCACGACGGCGCGCTTCCCGGCAATGCGACACCGCGGCCGCCCGGGCGCATCGGCCCGGGCGCCGCGCCCGACACCGCGCGAATCCGCGGCGACGGACCAGCGCGCTGGTTCGCGCTCGGGCGCCTCGACAGCCTGCGCACCGAGGGCGGGTTCACGATCTGGCTGCAGCTGCGCGGCCGCACCCGGATCCGGGCGCGAGAGGGCGAATTCACGCTCGTTCCGGGCGACTGGCTGGCCCTGGCCCGCGACTCCGCCCCCAAGCTGCAGGCGGACCGCCACGCCGCCAGCCTCGGCCTGTGGTTGCCGCCGGAGGCCGCCGGTGCCCGCAGTGCCGATCTCGTGCCCGGCCGCGGGCGCATGCCGCTGCGCGAGCTGCGGATCGCGACGCGGCTGTGGCGCAACGGTCGCATCGCGTCGCACGGCTGCGACGAGACGGCGATGCCGCCATTGTCGGCGTTGCTCTCGCATCTGGCTGCGCAGCAGCGCGACTTCGACGCCTGCATCGCCCGCTGCCCGGGGCGTTCGCTGCGCCGCAGGCGCCAGGTGTTCGCGCGCATGCAGCGCGCGCGGCTGTACCTCGAAGGTCATCGCGACCGCGTCGTGCGGCTGGCCGAACTGGCCGAGCTGACCAGTTTCTCCAGTTGGTATCTCTCCAAGACCTATCACGAACTCTACGGCGAGAGCCCGCAGGCCGCGTCGGTGCGCCTGCGTCTGGAGCGCGCCTGCGAGCTGCTGGCCGCGAGCGACGGCGCGATCGGCGAGATCGGCGCCGCCTGCGGATTCGACAACAGCTGCAGTTTCGCCCGCGCCTTCCGCGCCCGCCTGTGCACCACCGCCAGCGCCTGGCGCGATGCCGCGCGACGGGAGACCAGGATCGGCACAGGCGCGCGCGCCGCCGCGCAAAGCCTTGCCGCCGACGCGAACGTGAGAGCCTGTTTGATCTCTCCGCATGCACCGCGCTGAGCCTGTGGACGCCGCGGCGTCCACAGGCTCGGTCCTTCGTGTTGCGCGGCAGCGGCCCGCCAGCTGCAGTATCGGCAGACGTTCTGACTCCGGATCGGCGCGGCTCCCGGGCCGCGCCTCGGGGCAAGGGCGAATCCCGCCTTCTTGCCGACAGGGAAGGGCGATTCGCTTTTCCGTCCCCGCCGACTTCCGCCGGGCCGGCTGACCCCGATCAGACCACCCCGATCAGACCCGGGGCCCGCGAACCGCCTAGAATGCGCCCATCGCCACCACCGGGCCGCGATCTTGAAGCTCCAGGTTCCCTTCATCCAGCTGCCGCTGCTGTTCGACGCGCCGGTCCTCGCGCAGGAGATCGAGGCCCTCGGCGAATCGGTGTGGAAACCGCATCCGCAGGGTTTTCCCGGCAATTCCATGCTGCCGCTGCTGGCGATGGATGGTGACCCGGACAACGAAGCCTTTTCCGGCGCGATGCGGCCGACCCAGCACCTGCAGCGCTGCCGCTACCTGCAGCAGTTGCTCGCCAGCCTCGGCGCCACCGTCGGCCGCACCCGGCTGATGCGTCTGGCCGGGCAGGCCGAAGTCACCCGCCACGCCGATCAGGGCTATTACTGGGTCGAGCGCGTGCGCGTGCACGTGCCGATCGTGACCCAGCCGACCGTGCGCTTCGAATGCGACGGCCAGGTCATCCACATGGCTGCCGGCGAATGCTGGATCTTCGACACCTGGCGACAGCACAGCGTCCAGAACGACGCGGTGCATTCGCGCATCCATCTGGTCTGCGACACGGTCGGCGGCGGCGCGTTCTGGGACCTCGTCGGCCAGGGCCGGCCGCACGATGCCCATCCGCCCGGCTGGCAGCCGCGGCGGGTGGCGCCGGATCCCTCCGCACCGGTCGATTTCGCCTGCGAATCGGTCAACGTGCCCGCGGTGATGAGCCCGTGGGAACTGACCCAGCACCTGACCTTCCTGTTCGGCGAATGCCTGCCGCATCCGCAACTGCCCCAACTGCAGGCCCACGCCGGCCGCCTGTTGCGGCAATGGAAAGGCCTGTGGGCGCAGCACGGCGAAGCCGCCGAAGGTCGCGCCCAGTTCCGCGCCGCATTCGACGCCTTCGCCCGCAACGTGCGCCCGCTCGCCCAGGGCGTGAACCTGCGCAACGAGATGCCGTGGCTGCAGGTGATGATGGTGATGCTCTCGCGCGCGGTGGTCGTGCCCGAGGGCGGCTACGTCGCCGCGAAGCCGATCGGCGAATACGCCTGACCGTTCCGGTCGGGCTCCCGACTCCGGCCGTCCTGCCCCGCCCGTGAAGCGCCCGGATTGCAGCCTTCAAGGTGTAAGTGTAATGTTATAACGTAAACCGGATGGGGCCGGTGCGCAGGGACTGATGACTTGGACGGACTCGGCTGCTCGACGGCCTGCCCGCGCTCGCCCGCGACGCGACAAACCGTGACCGGGCAGGCGATCGGCCCGGCATCGACACCCCCCCCCCACGCCATTCCCTTCACCATCGTCGAAAAGGTGTGCCACGCATGCGTCTGCGGTTGAAAAGTGTTCTGGGGCTCGGCCTGTGCGCCGTTCCCTGCATTCCGGCTCTGGCCCAGTCGACGGCGACGCCGGATGCGGATGCGCTCGATGCTGTCGTGGTGATCGGCGAACGCGGCGCGCAGACGGCCGCACGCGAGGACCTCGCCGGCTCGATCGACGTGATCGCCCGCAGCGAGCTCGGGGACGCGCATGTCGACGACACCAGCGAGCTGTTCAACAAACTGCCCGGGGTGTATCTCTCGCGCTACAACCAGGGGCTGATCAATTCCGATCTGTCGATCCGCGGATTTTCCGGCGATGGCGAAACCCCGCACGCCAAGTTGCTGATCGACGGCATTCCCTCGAATCTGCACAACGGGTTCGGCGAGATAGATCAGCTGTTCCCGATCGGGATCGGATCGATCACCGTGTTCAAGGGCACCAGCGACCCCACCGTGGGCCTGCTCAACATCGCCGGCAACTACCGGATCGAGACCCGGCGCGCGCCCGACGCGCGCGAGCTGGAAGTCGCCGTCGGCAGTTACGACGCGCGCGAGCTGCAGGGCTACTTCGGCTTCTCGCACGGTCGGCTCGAACACGGTTACGCCTTCGGCTACCGCAGCGCCGGCGGTTATCGCGATCGCACCGATCTGCGCAAATACGCGGTTTCCGGCTACTGGGACTATCGGCCCGCGGAGCGTACCCGGATCGGACTGGTGCTGCGCGGCGCCGGTTACGAAGCCGATTCGGCCGGCTATCTGACCCGCGCCGAGTCGCGCAGCGCGCCGCGCAGTTCGGCGAGCTACGCCGATCAGGACGGCGGCGAGAAGTCCACGCGTCATGCCAGCCTGCACCTGGATCACGCCTTCGGCGACCGCCTTTCGCTGACGGCCAAAGCCTATGTGCAGCATTTCGAGCGCGAGCGCTGGGTGCGCTTCTCGCCGGCCGCGGCGCTGCAGAACCGTTTCGACGATCAGGACCAGCGCGGATTCATCGCCACGCTCGCCTGGCAGACCGACGCCGGTTGGCGGATCGACGGCGGCGTCGACGCCGAGTATCAGGATGTCGTCGAGCAGCGCTTCGGCACGATCGGTCAGGCGCGTATCCGCAACCGTTCCGCGGTGCTGCGCGATCGCCGCTACGAATTCGACGTGATCGGCGCCTATCTGCGCATGGGATGGCGCGATCCCGACGGCAGCCGCGGCTGGAATCTGGCCCTGCGCGGCGATCGCATCGACGGCGACTACGCGCAGTTCAACGCCGCCGGCGTCGGCAGCGGGCGCGACATCTTCCGCTTCGGCACGATCCTGCAGCCCAAGCTCAACGCGTTCCAAGACATCGGCGAACGCGCGAGTGTGTTCGCGAACTACGGCCGCAGCTTCCAGCATCCGTTCGGTGCCGACGCCTACACCGCCGGCGATCGCGGTGCGCGCGATGTGTCGATCAACGATGGCTGGGAAGCCGGCGCCAAATGGCGGCCGGGCGACGGCGTCGAACTGCGGCTGTCGTACTGGGAGCAGAAGGCGAAGGACGAATTCGTCGTGGTCGACGGCGTCGCCCGCAATGTCGGCTGCACCGCGCGCGACGGCGTCGATGTCGCGTTCAACTGGAACGTCACCGAGCGTTTGTACGTGTGGGGCAACTACACCACGGTCGATGCCAGGATCGTGCGTCCGGCCGACAGCCGCCGCGCCTTCGTCGGCAACCGGCTGCGCGGCGTGCCGGCCAGCACCGGTTCGCTCGGGGTGCGGTTCGACCCCGTGGAGCGCCTGAGTCTGAGCCTGCATGTCGATCACCAGGGCGACTATCACGTCAACGAAGCCAATGCCGGCGGACGTTACGGCGGCTACGTTCTCGCGCACGCCGACGCGGAATGGCGGTTCGACTGGGGCAGCGTCGGCCTGCAGATCAACAATCTGTTCGACCGGTATCACGAATATGTCTTCGATTTCAGCGAGGACGGCAGCGGCACGATCCATTCGCCCGGCGACGGTCGTGCGTTCGGCCTCTCTGTCGAATACGAGTTCTGAGCCGATGTCCTCCGACCCGATCGTGCGCATCGAAGGACTGCGCTACGCCTACGGCGCCGTGCCGGTGTTGTCCGATATCGATCTGAAGATCGACGCCGGCGAGGTTTTCGCTGTGCTCGGCGGCAACGGCGCCGGCAAATCGACGCTGCTCAAACTCCTGTTGGGCCTGCTGCGGCCCCAGGCCGGCCGGATATCGGTCTACGGGATCGATCCCGCTCTCTCGCCGCAGAAGGCTTGCGCCAGACTGGCCTACGTCCCGGAGACCGCGGCGCTGTATCCGCATCTGAGCGGCATGGAGAATCTGCGCTATCTGCTGGGCATCTCGGGCCTGCGCAGACGCGAGGCCGATCTGCACGAGGCGCTCGATCGCGTCGGGCTGGATGCGGTCGCGCGCGACCGGCGTGCCAGCGATTACTCCAAGGGCATGCGCCAGAAGCTCGCGATCGCGCTCGCCCTGCTGCGCGACGTGCAACTGCTGCTGATGGACGAGCCCGACTCCGGCCTGGATCCGGATGCCGAGGCACAACTGGCGGACTTGATCCGGCAGATGCGCGAACAGGGCCGCACCATCGTGATGGTCAGCCACGATCTGGATGCCGTGAGCAGTCTCGCCGATCGCTTCGCGTTCCTCTCCGGCGGCCGGGTGACGCGCGAGGGGCGCGATCTCGCGACGCTCGGGCTCGACGTCGCTTCGCTGCGCGCGCTGTATTCGCGCCGGACCGAGACGTGATGCTCCGGCGGAGGATCGTCGCCGCCGTCGCCGGCGCGGAATTCCGCCGCTGGTGGCGCGAGCGGACACTGCCCGGCGTGATCGCGGTCGCGCTGCTGTTGGTCGCGACCTCGCTCTACGTCACGATCGAACGCAACGCC
>JBIJBH010000402.1:0-3859 GCA_044345315.1 Lysobacteraceae bacterium | reverse complement strand
GAAACGCTGCGAATTGCCGATCACGATGTCCGCGCCCCATTCGCCGGGCGCGGCGATCAGGGTCAGCGCGAGCAGGTCGGTGGCGACCGCGACCACGCCGCCGCGGGCGTGCACGGCATCGGCGAGCGCCTTGTAGTCGTGGATGCGGCCGAAGGTGTCGGGATACTGCAGCAGCACGCCGAAGGCGTCGGCCGCGGCCGCGTCGGCGTCGTCGCCGATCGCAAGCTCGATGCCCATCGGTTCGGCGCGGGTGCGCAGCACTTCGAGGGTCTGCGGATGCACGCCGCGGGAGACGAAGAAGGTGTTGGACTTCGACTTCGACGAGCGTTTTGCGAGGGTCATCGCCTCGGCGGCGGCGGTGGCTTCGTCCAGCAGCGAAGCGTTGGCGATCTCCATCCCGGTGAGATCGGCGCACATGGTCTGGAAGTTGATCAGCGCTTCCATCCGGCCCTGCGAGATCTCGGCCTGGTAGGGCGTGTAGGCCGTGTACCACGCCGGGTTTTCGAGAATGTTGCGCAGGATGACGTTCGGCGTGTGGGTGCCGTGATAGCCCTGACCGATGAACGAGCGGAACACCTGATTGCGGTCGGCGAGGGCGCGGATCTTCGCCAGCGCTTCGACCTCGGTGATGGCTTCGGGCAGCGCCAGCGGCGCGGCGGACTTGATGCTGGCCGGCACGATCGCGTCGGTCAGCGCCTCCAGCGAATCCTGGCCGACGATGCGCAGCATGTGCGCGATCTCGGCGTCGTTGGGGCCGATGTGGCGTTCGATGAAGGCGGAATGGTGTTCGAGATCGCGCAGGGTGGCGGCAGAGGTCATGGCGGGCGTCGTCTGGCGCGGCGGTGGCCGCGGGAAGGAAGGCGTTCCTGCGTCCGGGCCGACAGGCCCTCGCGCCAGCGGCGCACACGCCGCGGGAATGCCACGCTCACCCCTCTGTCCTTCTGCCTGAGAGTTTGGAGGCACGGTCCGCGGGTGCGGGGGGAGGGGCGCTCCCACGACGTGCCTCTTGCCCCTTCGGCGCCGGCGCGGCCCGTCTCGGGCGGCCGATCTCTCCAGAGTTTTGCGACCACGGCGGTATTCGGCCTGAGCGATTCCGGGCGATTGCGCCTTCGGCAGCGGCCCGCGCAGATCGGCCGCTTCTCCCACCGTGTCGGCGGATTATAGCCCGTTACGGTCCGCGTCCGGGGCGCGTAACATGCCCGGCTTCCCTGTTCAGGTCGCGGCCCGATGCCTTTGTCCTCACCGCCGGTGTCCCGCGCCCGCCTGGCCCTGATCCTCGGCGGGCTGGCGATGATCGGCCCGTTCTCGATCGACACCCTGTTCCCCGCCTTCCCGCAGATCGGGGCCCAGTTCGGCGCGGACAAGGTCGCGATGCAGCAGACCATCAGCGCCTATCTGCTGGCGTATGCGCTGATGAGCCTGGTGCACGGCCCGCTGTCGGATGCGTTCGGACGCAAGCGGGTGATCCTCGGCGGGCTGGCGGTCTTCGCGTTGGCCTCGGTCGGCTGCGCGCTCGCCGAGGACCTGCCGACCCTGCTCGCGTTCCGGGTCCTGCAGGGCATGTCCGCGGGGACCGGCCTGATCGTCGGGCGCACGGTGATCCGCGATCTGTTCCACGGCGAATACGCGCAGCGGTTGATGAGCATGGTGTCGATGATCTTCGGCATCGCGCCGGCGCTGGCGCCGGTGATGGGCGGCTGGATCCTCGGCTGGGAACGTTGGCCGGCGATCTTCTGGTTCCTGGTGCTGTTCGCGGTGCTGCTGCTGTTCGCGACGTGGCGACTGCTGCCCGAGACGCATCCGCCCGAGGCGCGCTTCAAACCATCGCCGAAACAGTTGCTGCGCGGCCACGCCTACATGCTGCTCAATCGCCGTTTCCAGCGTTTCGCCGCGGCCGGCGGCTGCAACTTCGCGGCGCTGTTCCTGTACATCGCATCGGCGCCGGCGTTCGTGATGGATCATCTGCGTCTTGCCGAGGACCAGTTCGGCTGGTTCTTCGTGCCGACCATCGCCGGCATGGTGATCGGTTCGTTCCTGTCCGGACGCGCGGCGGGACGCATGAGCGGCACGCGTCTGGCCGGCATCGGCTTCGCGGTCTGCGGCCTCGCCGCCGCGCTCAACATCGCCTACAACCTGCTGGTGCCGCAGCCCTCGCTGCCGCTGGCGATCGTGCCGATGGCGATCAATGCCCTGGGCATCTCGTTGGTGTTCCCGATCCTGACCCTCGCGATCCTCGACATGTACCCGCGTCAGCGCGGCGCGGCCTCGTCGCTGCAGGCCTTCACCAGCCTGATGCTGCAGTCCGCGGTCGCCGGCCTGATTTCGCCGATGCTCAGCCACGACCCGCGCAAGCTGGCCTTCGGCGCCGCCGGCTTCACCCTGATCGGGTTCCTGCTGTGGTGGTGGGAAGTGGCGCGCACCCGGCTGCCGCCGGAACCGCAGATCGTCGCTTCGGGGCCGCCGGCGCTGTAGTCGGCATACGCTCGATCGAGCGATATCAATAGGGCGCGATCAGGCGCGCTTCCACAGAAACCGCAGCGGCAGTCCCGCGAGCACCAGTACCGCGCCCCAGATCAGCGCTTCGCTGCCGGTGCCGATCAGCGCATAGACGGCGTAGAGCAGCGCGAGCGCGGCGACCGCGCGGCCGCGGCGGCCCAGTTTCAGCCACGCTGCGCTGCTGAACACGTACGGCAGCAGGGTCGCGGCGGTGGACAGCAGGATCGAGAAGGTGAACACCTTCACCAGCGAATCGGTGTAGTTGGCGATTACCAGCAGGCTGGACAGCGCGGCGCCGACGATCACGCCGGTGCGCGGCGTGCCGTTGCCGTCGAGCCGCGCGAACGCCTGCGGGAACAGACCGTCGCGCGCTGCGGCCAGCGGCAGCTGCGCCGACAGCAGCACCCAGCCGTTGAGCGCGCCGAAGCAGGAGATCGCGGCGACGATCGCGATGCCGGTGGCGGCTTGCGGGCCCCACAGCGCGCCCGCGGCGTCGGCCATCGGCGCGGTCGATGTCTTCGCGATGTCGGGCGGGATCACGCCGAGCACCGCGGTGCAGGCGAGGATGGTGGCGATGCCGGCGAGCAGGGTGCCGATCAGCGTCGCCCGCGGAATCGTGCGCTCGGCATCATGGATCGCGCCGGCGGGAATGGTCGCCGCCTCCAGACCGAGGAAGGCCCACAGGGTGAGCGCGACCGTCGCGTGCACGGCTGCGGCGAAACCGAGGGTGTCCGGGCTCTCCGGCGCCGAGGCCGGCGCCACCAGATGCGCCGGCTCGATCAGCCAGATCGCCACCCCGCCGAACAGCAGCAGCGGCACCAGTTTCAGCACGGTGGTGACGACCTGCATGCGTCCGGCCTCGCGCACGCCGGCGAGATTGATCGCGGCGCACAGCCACAGCGCGGCGAGCGCCAACGCGGCGCCGCGCAGCGGCGTCGCGACCAGCGCCGGGAACAGGCTGCCCAGGCTGCCGGCGAACGCGACCGCGATCGCGGCGTTCGCGCACCAGATCGAGATCCAGTAACTCCAGGCGATCACGAAGCCGGTGGTGTCGCCGAAGGCTTCGCGCGCGTAGGCGTACGGCCCGCCCGCATGCGCACCGCGCGCGGCCAGGCGCGAGAAGGTCAGGGCGAGCAGCAGGGCGCCGCCGAGCGTGATCGCCCAGCCGTACAGGCTCAGTGCGCCGTAGGGCGCCAGCGACGCCGGCAGCAGGAACACCCCGCTGCCGATCATGTTGCCCGCGACCAGGGCGATCGCGGACCAGAGGCCGAGCGGGCGTGGCGATGCGCTCACGCCGGGGCTCGGCGATTACCGGCGATTCCGGTCTTCGCGCGGGGCGCGGCGCGGCACATCGCGCGTCTTG
>JBIJBH010000400.1:0-3880 GCA_044345315.1 Lysobacteraceae bacterium | reverse complement strand
GCGCTGGCCGAAGCCTGGGAAGGACGCGATCCCGGCCTGCCGCTGCGCACGCCCTACGAACTGCTGACCCTCGCCTCGATCGTCGAGAAGGAAACCGGTGCGCCCGAGGAACGGCCGCAGATCGCCGGCGTGTTCGTGCGCCGGCTGCAGGTGCCGATGCGGCTGGAGACCGATCCGACCGTGATCTACGGCCTCGGCAGCGCCTACGACGGCAACATCCGCCGGCGCGATCTGGACACCGACACGCCGTACAACACCTACACCCGCGACGGTCTGCCGCCGACGCCGATCGCGATGCCCGGGCGCGCCGCGCTGCAGGCCGCGGCGCGGCCGGCGCCGGGCGATGCGCTGTTCTTCGTCGCGATCGGCGACGGCAGCGGCCGACACGTGTTCAGCCGCACCTACGCCGAACATCGGGCCGCGGTCGCCGAGTACCTGCAGCGCTATCGCGCGCGCCGCGCCGAGGAGCGCGCGCAGCGATGAGCGAACCGGTTCCGCCGCCGTTGCTCCGGCATCCGCGCTTCGTCTCGCTGGAAGGCGGCGAAGGCGCCGGCAAGACCACGGTGCTCAACGCACTGCGTGAGACCCTGCAGCAGGCGGGTCACGAGGTCGTGTCGACCCGCGAACCCGGCGGCACGCCGCTGGCCGAGCAGATCCGCGAACTGCTGCTGCATCCGGGCGCCGAGAGGTTGGGGGGAGAGAAACCGGCGGCGGAGACCGAACTGCTGCTGATGTTCGCCTCGCGCGCGCAGCATGTGCGCGAGACCATCCTGCCGGCGCTGCAGCGCGGTGCCTGGGTGGTGAGCGACCGTTTCACCGATTCGAGCTACGCCTATCAGGGCGGTGGCCGCGGTCTGGACATCGCCTTCATCGCCGAACTCGAACGCCGCGTGGTCGGGATCCAGCCCGGGCTCACGCTGCTCCTGGATCTGGGCGTCGCGCTCGGCCGCGAACGCACCCGCGGCCGTGATCTGGCCTTCGGCCCGGACCGGATCGAACGCGAACGCGACGATTTCTTCGAGAACGTGCGCCGCGCCTTTCTCGCCCGCGCGCGCGCCGAACCCGAGCGGGTGAAGGTGATCGACGCCTCGCAGTCGGCCGCCGCGGTCGCCGAGGATGCGGCCGCGATCCTGCGCATGTTCATCGCGCGCGGCGCGGAGCAGGCATGACCATGCAATTCGCAGACGCAAATCCCCCCGTCGCCCGCTGCGCGGGCGCCGACCCTCTTCTGCGAAGGGGGTGGTCCGCAAGCCTCCAGCGCTTCCCGTATTTCCCCCCTTTGCAAAAGGGGGGCAGGGGGGATTCGCTTTTGCGCTTCGATACCCATCGCCGTTGCGCGAGGCCCGCATGAGCACGCTCGCACTGCCGCCGCTCTCGCCCTGGCAGGCGCGGATGCATGCGCAAGCGATCGCGGCGCTGGACGGCGGCCGTCTCGGCCACGGGCTGCTGTTCTGCGGCCCGGCGCGGCTGGGCAAGCGCGCGCTGGCCGAGCGTCTGGCGCGGCGCATGCTGTGCCCGCAGCGCGATGCCGACGGCGAAGCCTGCGGCCGCTGCCGCAGCTGTCTGCTGTTCGCGCACCGCGACCAGCGCGACCCGCTCGAAGTGCGCCCCGACGGCAGTCCCTCGCATCCCTGGGGACATGCCGGGCATCCGGACCTGATGCTGATCGGCCACGAGATCAACGACAAGACCGGCAAGCCGCGCACCGAGATCGTGATCGAGCAGATCCGCCGGCTGTCGGAAAAACTCGCGCTCACGCCGCAGTACGGCGGCGCGCAGATCGCGATCCTCGATCCGGCCGACGCGATCAACCACGCCGCCTGCAACGCGCTGCTCAAGACTCTGGAGGAGCCGCAGCCCGGCCGCTACCTGTGGCTGATCAGCGCCGATCCGGCGCGGCTGCCGGCGACCATCCGCAGCCGCTGCCAGCGGCTGGAATTCCGCTTGCCGCCCTTGGCGGAGGCGCTGGCCTGGCTCTGCGCGCAGGGCCACGCCGAAACCGCGGCGCGCGAGGCGCTGGAGGCCGCCCGCGGCCATCCCGGGCTGGCCGAGGCCTGGCTGCGCGACGGCGGCCTGGCGCTGCGGCGCGAGGTCGCCGACGACCTGCAGGCGTTGGGCCGCGGCCAGCGCTCGGCGCTGGAGACCGCGCAGCGCTGGGCGGCTGCCGGCGACGCCGATCCGCGCCTGCGCCACGCCGCCGATCTGGCCCTGGCCGAGGCCGCCCGCTTGACCGATCCCGCCGGAATCCGCACCCTCGCAGGCTGGTTCGATGCCGCGAACCGCACCCGCGACCTGCTGCGGACCACGGTCCGCGCGGATCTCGCCCTGGCCGAGCTGCTCGCCCAGTGGCGCGGCGCGGCGTCGGGCGCGGCATCGGGCAAGACTTCAGGAGGTCGAGCATGAACGTGAAAGCGGCCGGCGGCGCCCGGCAGGGCATCCTCTCCCTCGCGGTGAAGGACAAGAACGCCCTGTTCCAGGCCTACATGCCCTACATCAAGCAGGGCGGGGTGTTCGTACCCACCACCAAACGCTACTTCATCGGCGATGAAGTCTTCCTGCTGCTGACCCTGCCCGAATCCACCGAGCGCCTGCCGGTGGCCGGCAAGGTCTGCTGGGTCACGCCTTCGGGCGCGCAGGGCAACCGCGTCGCCGGCATCGGCGTGCAGTTCGCGGACACGCCCGAAGGCGAAACCGTGAAGAACAAGATCGAGGCGATCCTGGCCGGCATCCTGACCTCGGACAAGGCCACGCATACGATGTAGGGCAGCGTCGGCGCTGCCGCGAGACGCGACGCCGTCGCCGGGGAGCGACGGCCGCGAACCAGCGAAGGAGGGGGAGATGAACGGGACGCAGACGGCTACCGACGCCACCGGCACGGCGCCTGTCGAAGCAGCGCCGGTTGATGCAGCGCCGGTCGAAGCCGCGCAGACGTCGGTGCAGACATCGGCGCAGACGCAGTCGACCGGGATGGCGCCGGGCAAACTCACGAAGCTGTACTGGCACCTCGCGCTCAGCGGCATCATCGCGTTCGGCGGCTGCGCGGTCGCGCTGTTCGCGGCGCGCTACGGCGTTGCGGTCGATCTGTTCCTGCTGGTGTTCTGCGCGGGATCGGTCGGTGCGGTGATCAACAACTACTACCGGCTCGCGAAACTCTCCGCCGCGGACAAGGCCGTGGTCGACAGTCTGGACGGCACCGTGTTCGCGATGCAGATCTACGTCTCGGTGCTGATCGCCGGCGTGCTCGGCTTCGTGATGTACGGACTGTTCCTCAGCGGCATGCTGCAGGGCGACCTATTCCCGAAGTTCAGCAGGACCGAGGATCCGTTCAAGGATATCTTCACCTTCCTGGATACGGTCGAGCCGGCGCAGAACATCGATACCGCGAAGGCGATCGTATGGGCCTTCATCGCCGGGTTCTCCGAACGACTGGTGCCGAACGTGCTCGATCGACTGGTCGATCAGGCGTCGGCGCTGCGCGGTTCGCAGTAGCCGCGCGATTCGCGGCTCGCACGTCGAAGTCGTGCATGGCCTCATGCACGGAGGCCATGCATGACTTATGGACGCCGCCGCGCGTGACTTCCGCCCCATGGCCGACGCGGTCGGCCGGCGTAGCGTGACCGCTCGACAACGGTCGCGACGAGGGAGACGGGGATGAAGACACTGCAATGGATCGGATGGGCGCTGGCGCTCTGCGTCTGCGCGGCGGCGCACGCTGCGGAACCGCTGCCGCGGCGCGGCGCGCTCGGCGTGCAGCTGTCGAATGCCGAGGGCGGCGGCGTGCAGGTGCAGGGCATCGTGCCCGGCAGCACCGCGCAGGCGATCGGTATCCGCGCCGGCGACCGTCTGCTCGCGCTCAACGGCACGCCGGTCGCGACGACCG
>JBIJBH010000399.1:0-3887 GCA_044345315.1 Lysobacteraceae bacterium | reverse complement strand
ACTTGCGGAAGTACGGCAGCACGTTGTCCCAGTGCCAGCCGGTCGCGCCCTGCGCGGCCCAGTCGTCGTAGTCGCCGGCGACGCCGCGGATGTAGCACATCGCGTTGATCGAGCTGGAGCCGCCGAGCACCCGGCCGCGGGGCCACCACAGGCTGCGGTGATGCAGTTGCGGCTCGGCTACGGTGCTGTAGTCCCAGTTGACGCCCTTCTTGCCGACCAGCTTGGCCAGCCCGGCCGGCATGTGGATGAAGGGGTGCCAATCGCGCGGACCGGCTTCCAGCAGCAGCACCTTGACGTCGGGATCTTCGCTGAGACGGTTGGCGAGCACGCAGCCGGCGGAACCGGCCCCGATGATGATGTAGTCGAACACGCGCAGGCCTTCTGAAATCGTATGCGGCCGACACTATGCCCCCGGCCTAGAGCAAATACTCGGGGCGAGGAGCGGCCGGGCCGCGGCGTGACGGCGGTCGCGCGATCGCCCCGGGGGCAGGTGAAAAAGTCGGCGCCAGCCTCTACAGTGCGGGCTCTTCGACCCGCCTGCAGGTAAGGGATGCCGTCGCAGCCAGCATCGGACACCGCGCAGGCCCCCGGACCGGCTGCCGCGCCCGGCCGCACGACCGGCGCGTTCGCCCGACTCCGTCAGGAACTGGCCGAATCGCCGCCGCTGTGGTGGGCGCTGCTCTATTTCTTCAGTCTGCTCTGCGGCTACTACGTGCTGCGCCCGGTGCGCGACGCGATGGGCGCGACCGCCGACGTGGCCGCGATCTTTCCGCCGGCCGCGGTCGCCTGGGCCGAGGCCCAAGGCTTCGCGCTCAAGGACTTCGTCCTGCAGTTCCTGTTCACCTGCACCTTCCTGTCGATGCTGGTGCTGCAGCCGCTGTACGGCGCGCTGGTCTCGCGCTATCCGCGGCGGGTCTTCCTGCCGGCGCTGTATCTGCTGTTCATCGCCTGCCTGTTCGGGTTCTGGTGGATCTTCGATCGCGACGTCGCCGGCCGCGGCGCGCTGTTCTTCGTCTGGGTCGCGGTGTTCAACCTGTTCGCGGTCTCGGTGTTCTGGAGCTACATGGCCGACGTGTTCGACAACGATCACGCCAAGCGTGTCTACGGCTATATCGGCGCCGGCGGCACCATCGGCGCGCTGCTCGGCCCCTTCATCACCCAGCAACTGGTCGGCCGGATCGGCATCGACAACCTGCTGCTGGTCTCGGCAGGCTTCATGGGCCTGTGCCTGCTGTGCATCGTCCGCCTGCGGCCGTGGGCGCTGCGGCGCGAGGGCCGCAGCGGATTGGCCGAGGGCGACGCCATGGGCGGCTCGATCTGGGCCGGGTTCCGGCTGGTCGCGCGCGAGCCGCTGCTGCGCGGGCTGGCGCTGCTGCTGTTTTTCGGCGTCGGCGTGGGCACGCTGCTGTACAGCGAGCAGGCGGCGATCGTGCGTCAGTACTACCCCACGCCCGCGGAGGCCGCGCAGTTCTACGCGCGGATCGATCTGGCGATCAACGCCTGCACGATCGCGGTGCAGTTGCTGCTCACCCGCTGGCTGCTGCGCCGCTACGGGGTGGCGCCGGCCCTGCTGATTCCCGCCTTCGGCATCCTGATCGGCTACGCGATGCTGGCGATGTCGCCGATGCCGCTGCTGGTGGCGATCGTGCAGGTCGGCACCCGTGCCGGCGAATTCTCGCTGGGCAAGCCCGCGCGCGAAACGATCTACACGCGGGTCGATCGCGAGGCCCGCTACAAGGCGAAGGCCTTCATCGACACCGCGGTCTACCGCGCGGGCGATCTGACCTACGTCTGGCTGCACAAATGGCTGGCGACCTTCGGCTCGACGGTCGTGTTCCTCGCCGGCACCGGCATCGCCGCGGCGATGCTGCTCAGCGTCCTGCAGGTGATCCGCGCGCAGCGGCGGCTGCCGCTCTGAGGGCTCCGTCGCCGCGATGCATGGCGGTTCGCATGCCGTTCATGCGGCGTGGTTCCTGTTGCGGACGTGGCGTTCGGTCCGGGTCTCGGTGACGGCCGACGCGTAGGATGTCCGCAGACCAGGGATGTGAGAAGAACAGCCATGTCGGCTTTGGACGGCGAAACGCGATCGAGCGAGCATTTCGCGCACTATCGGCTGGACCGCGTGCTCGGCGAGGGCGGTTTCGGTCGCGTCCGCGCGGCCTGGGACGAACGCCTGCAGCGCTGGGTCGCGATCAAGTTCGTCGCCGGCGACGCGAAACGGCAGGATGGACTGCGCCGCGAAGCGCAGCGATCCGCGTCGCAGCCGTCGCCCGCGTTCGTGACCGTCCACGCGCTCGAAGAGCATCACGGCACGCTCGGCATGGTGATGGAGCTCGTGCGGGGCCGCACGCTGGCCCAGCGGATCCGCGAGGAGGGGGCGCTGCCGGTGGATGTCGTCCTGCGTTTCGGGCTGCAGGCGGCGGCCGCGCTGGCCGAGGCCCACCGTGCGGGCTGGGCGCACGGCGACATCAAGCCCTCGAATCTGATGTTCGACGAGACCGGCGTGCTGCGGATCCTCGATTTCGGCGCGTCGGCGGCGCTCGACCCGGTCGACACCGCTTCGCTCTCCGCCGGGGACGGGCCGTCGGGCACGCTCGCCTATCTGCCGCCGGAACGCATGCTGGGTGCGCGGATCGGCGCGTCCGGCGACATCTATGCGCTCGGGCTGGTCCTGTACGAGGCCCTGATCGGCGATTGCGACCGGGGCGAGGAACGGGGCTGGGACGGGCTGCACCGGCGGCTGTGGGGCGATCGGCGCGGACTGCGCCTGCCGGCCGGATTCGACGACGATCTGCGCACGCTGATCGAGGCGATGACCCGGCGTCTGCCGCAGGCGCGACCCGAATCGATGCAGGCGGTGCAGGCGACGCTGTCGCAACTGTTGGACGGGGCCTCGGCGCAGGCCGCTCCCGGGGTCCGGCGGCATTGGCTCGGGCGCGGCGCCGCGGTGCTGGTGCTCGCGGGTCTGTTCGCGAGCCTCGGATCGTACCGTGCGCTCGACTCCGTGCCCGACCCCGACCGCCGCGCGCAGACGCCTGCGGTCCAGCTCGCCGCAGCGGAGCGGCGACTCGCTGATTTCGATCGGCCCGGCGCGATCGCCGAGGCCACGACGCGACTGGAGGCGGTGCTGGCCGATGCGCCGGCGCATGCGTCGGCCGCGGCGCTGCTGGCCATCGCCTACTGTTTGCGCTATGCCGGCGACGAACGCGACGAGATCTGGCTCAAGCGCGCCGAGCAGGCCTCGTCGCTGGCGCTGCGCAGCGAGCCGCAGCTGGCGCTCGCCCACGCCGCGCGCGGCTGGTCCGAGGAATATCTCGGCCGCAACGACGCCGCCGAAGCGCACTATCGACGTGCGCTGACGCTGGATCCGAACGATCGTTATGCGCTGCTGGGTCTGGCGCGCATGTACTCGGCCTCGCAGCGCGAGACGCAGGCCGCCACGGTGCTGCGGGATGCGCTGAAGCGACATCCGCGCGAGCGCTGGTTTCACGACACGCTCGGCACGCTGGCCTTCCGGCGTGGCGATCTCGCGGGCGCCGAACGTGCGTTCGAGCGCAGCATCGCGATCAAGCAGGACGGTCTGCAGGCGTATGTCAGCCTCGGCGGCATCCTGCTGCGGCAGGGCCGTTCGGAGGATGCGCTGACCGTGCTGCAGCAGGGCATGCGTCACGGCACCAGCGCGACGCTGTACAGCAATCTCGGCACGGTGCTGTTCACGCTCGGGCGCTATGCCGAGGCCGCGGAAGCCTTCGAGCAGGCCGTGTCCGCGTCGAAGGGCAGCCCCAACGACTATCTGCAGTGGGCGAACCTCGGCGACGCCCTGCGCTGGCTGCCTGGTCGCGAAGCGGAGGCGAAGACCGCCTACGTGTCCGCGCTGCGGATCGCCG
>JBIJBH010000398.1:0-3889 GCA_044345315.1 Lysobacteraceae bacterium | reverse complement strand
CTTGGGGATCTTGTACAGCGCCGAGCCCAGCGCCTCGATGTCCTCGCGCTCGATCGGCGTGATGAAGCTGTCGACCAGGGCCTTGCCGATCTTTTCGGAGGCGGCGCGCTCGCGGGTGCGGGCCAGCTTGAAGGCGTCCAGCGCCGGCTGGCGGTCGGGCGTCCGCATCATCGCGTGCAGGGCCCGGGCGCCATCGTGGGCGGCGGCCGCGGCCTCGTCGAGCAGGCCATAGAACTGTTTGCCCGAGCCGAAGATCGTTTGCAGGGAGAACATGGGCGGGCGCCTCGATGCCGGGAGGATGCATGGCCAAGGCGGAATTATGACTCAGAAATGACATTCGCCACGGAAAAGTCATTCGAATGACATCCCGATGTCATGAGGCAGTGCTGCCAAGCCCCTACCCGCGCGACCGCCGAACCTGAACGGGGCGGGCGCCGACGGTCACGGAGCTGGAGGGGGCGCCTGCTATCATCCGCTCTCCCCCATGTCCGTCTCCGCCCGCTCCCCGATGCGTACGACCGCCGCCTCCCGCCGTCGACGACGGTCCGCGGCCCGCGTCCGCGCGGCCGCCGCGCCGCCCTGCCCCGGAGCCCGCGACCGTGCTTGAGCTTTCGATCGTCGTCGCCCTGATCCTGCTGAACGCGTTCTTCGCGCTGTCGGAAATGGCGTTGATGACCTCGCGCAAGATGCGTCTCAAGCAGATGGGAGAAACCAGCCGCGGCGCGCGCAAGGCGCTGGCGCTGGCCGAACACCCCGACCACCTGCTGTCCACGGTCCAGATCGGCATCACCGCGATCGGCGTGCTCGCCGGCGTGTTCGGCGGCGACGCCATCGGCGCGATCATCGCCGGCTGGCTCGACGGCTCGATCCCGTTCGTGGACCGCCACGCCGAGAAGATCGGCATCGGCACCGCGGTCACCCTGATCACCGCGGCCTCGGTGATCTTCGGCGAGCTGCTGCCCAAGCGACTGGCCCTGACCAACCCCGAGGTCATCGCCAGCCGAGTCGCGATCCCGCTCGACATGTTGGCGAGAGCCGCGACACCGGTGGTGCGTCTGCTCGGCACGATCAACCGCGGCCTGCTGCGCCTGTTCGGCATCCGCGACGACGCCCGCAGTGCGATCACCGAAGAAGAGATCCAACTGCTGGTCAGCGAAAGCCACGAGCAGGGCGTGATCGACGACGACGAGCGCAACATGATGCAGCGGGTGATGCGCCTGGGCGACCGCACGGTCGAAAGCATCATGACCCCGCGCACCCGGATCGTCTGGCTGGACGCCAACGCCAGCTACGACGAGAACATGGCCGAGATGCGGGCGACGCCCTACTCGCGGTTTCCGGTGTATCGCGGCAGCGACGCCGACGTGCTCGGCGTGCTCGAGGTCAAATCGCTGCTCAACACACTCGACGGCCGCCGCAGCGATCTGTTCCGCACCCTGCGCCAGGCACTGTTCGTCTCCGAATCCACCCACGCCCTGAAACTGCTGGAAATCTTCCGCGAGGAGCAGCAGTCGATGGCGCTGGTGGTGGACGAATACGGCGACGTCACCGGCCTGGTCACGGTCAACGATCTGATGGGCGCGGTGATCGGCCGGCTGCAGTCGAGCGAAACGCCCGACGCCGATGCGCTGGTGGTGGAACGCCCGGACGGCTCCCTGCTGGTGGACGGCTCGCTGCCGGTCGACGAACTGCGCGAAATCCTCGGCGCGCGTCTTCCCAACGAGGACGATCACGATTATCACACCGCCGCGGGCATGGCGATCGCGTGGTTCGGGCGCATTCCGAACATCGCCGAATCCTTCGACTGGAACGGCTGGCGGATCGAGATCATCGACCTCGACGGCCCGCGCATCGACAAGCTGCTGCTCACACGCCTCGAACGCAGGGACGCGGACGATGACGCCTGAACCCGAACCACGGCGCGACGACGTCGATGGCGGCGGCGACGGCGGCCCGACCACGCACAACGGTCCGCCGGTCGGCGTGCGCGCGGTGATCGATGCGCTGTGCGACGGAGATCCCGACGAACGGCTGCGCCTGCGCGAACTGGTCGTCGATCTCGGCCGCAGCACCTTCGGCGTGCTGCTGTTCATCGCGATCATCCCGGCGCTGATTCCGATCCCCGGCGTCGCCGGCGCGCTGAGCGGACCGCTGGTGGTCCTGGTCGGCCTGCATCTGCTGGTGCTGCTGCGCAAACCCTGGCTGCCGAATTTCGTGGCCAGCCGCGGTCCGCAGCGCAGCACCCTGATCCGCTTCGACCGCGCCGCGGACCGCTGGCTGCGCTGGCTGGAAAAACTGGTGCGGCCGCGGCTGACGATCGTCACCGACCATCCGATCACCACCGTATTCACAGGCCTGCAACTGGTGCTGCTCGGCATCCTGCTGGCGCTGCCGATCCCCTTCACCAACTATCTGTTCGCCGGCCTGCTGCTGGTCTACGCGCTGGCCCTGCTGGAACGCGACGGCGTGCTGATGCTGATCGCCTGGGCTGCCGGCATCGTGTCGATCTACGTGTTCGGCGCGGTCTCCGGCAATCTCGCCGCGATGCTGTGGGCCTGGGTCGCCGGCCTGATGCAGTGAGCGCGGGCCCGATCCTGCGCGCGCCCCGCGTCAGACATCGTCCGGCCAGCGGATCGCGGGCGCGGCGGATTTCGGCTTCGGCACCGGCACCGCGGCGACCGCGTTCCACACCTTCAGCGCATCCACGGTCGCGGCGACATCGTGCACGCGCAGCAGTTTCGCGCCGCGCTGCGCCGCGATCAGATGCGCGGCGACCGAACCGGATACGCGATCGCGCGGATCGCTGCGTCCGGTGAGTTCGCCGATGCTGCGCTTGCGCGACAACCCGGCCAGCACCGGCACACCCAGATCGGCGAACCGCTCGAACCGCGCCAGCAGCGCGAGATTGTGCGCGGTGGTCTTGCCGAATCCGAAACCCGGATCGACGACGATCTTCTTCTTCGCGATCCCGGCCATTTCCGCCGAGAAAATGCGCTCGGCCAGGAAACGATGCACCTCGGCGACCACGTCCTCGTAATCGGGCGCATCCTGCATCGACCGCGGCTCGCCCAACATGTGCATCAGCACCACCGGCACCCCGAGCGCGGCGGCGGCATCGAGCGCACCCTCGCGACGCAGCGCATACACGTCGTTGATCATGCCGGCGCCGGCCGCGACCGCGGCGCGCATCACCTCCGGCTTCGACGTGTCGATGCTGATCGGCAGCGGACATGCCTTCGCCAGCCGTTCGATCACCGGAACGACCCGGCGCAGTTCCTCGTCCAACGGCACCTCGTCCGCGCCGGGCCGCGTGGACTCGCCGCCGACATCGAGGATGTCCGCCCCCTCCTCCGCCAGACGCAGCGCATGCGCCACCGCCGCCTCGACCGTCGCATGCTCGCCCCCGTCGGAGAACGAATCCGGCGTGACGTTGACGACCCCCATGACCCGCGGCCGATCCAGCACCACCACCCGCCCCGCGCAGTCCAACTGCGGCGAAATATCGAACATCGCACACCACCCCATCCGATCGACACGACAACGATATCCCAAAGCCCCGTTTGGTAAAGGGGCGCGCGGCAACACGGGGATTTGGAAGCAGCGGAGCGGGACCGCCCGATAGGGTGCGCCTTGGCCTGAGGTATCCCCACGTTTTCATCAAACGGTTCAATGGCTTAAGCCGATTCAACAATGCTTTGTCATCCCGAGCCATCGGCGAGGGATCTGCTGTTGATCTATTCGAGAGCAATGGTAGTCAAGGCTTTCCTCTCGTCTCTTGGTTTCGCTCGCTGCCGCGAGCGAGCCACCTTTCTTTGCTTGTGCCACTACTGTCCGGTTAATACTCGAACAAAATCAATTGCTTATCGGCATCATCGCCGGAGTTGTGTTG
>JBIJBH010000397.1:0-3905 GCA_044345315.1 Lysobacteraceae bacterium | reverse complement strand
ACACCGGCTGCACCGACCTCGACGACGAGGCCGGTCAGGTCTGGGCCTCCGGCCTGATCGTGCGCAATGTGCCGCGTCGCCCCAGCAACTGGCGCAGCCAGGTTGCGCTGCCGGAGTGGCTGAAGGCCCGCGGCATCGTTGCCATTTCCGAAATCGACACCCGCAAGCTCACCCGCCTGCTGCGCGACCGCGGCGCCCAGAACGGCGCGCTTATGGCGGGCGAGGTCGATGTCGACAAGGCGCTCGAATCCGCGCGCAAGTTTCCGGGTCTCAAGGGCATGGACCTGGCGAAGGTGGTCAGCACCGGCGAACGTCATGCGTGGACCGAGGGTCAGCTCGATCTCGATCGCAACGTCTTCGTCTCCGCGCCGCCGAAGTTCAAGGTCGTCGCCTACGACTTCGGCGTGAAGCGCAACATCCTGCGCATGCTCGCCGAGCGCGGCTGCGACGTCACCGTGGTCCCGGCGCAGACGCCGGCCGCCGAGGCGCTGGCGATGCGGCCTGACGGCGTGTTTCTCTCCAACGGCCCCGGCGACCCGGCGCCCTGCGATTACGCGATCGAGGCCATCCGCGCTTTCCTCGCTGCGAGGATTCCGACCTTCGGCATCTGTCTCGGTCATCAGTTGCTCGGCCTCGCCGCCGGCGCGAACACGCTGAAGATGAAGTTCGGTCACCACGGCGCCAATCATCCGGTGATCGATCTCGACAGCGGCAGGGTGATGATCACCTCGCAGAACCACGGCTTCGCGATCGACGAGGCCACGCTGCCGGCGAACGTGCGCGTGACCCATCGTTCGCTGTTCGACGGCAGCAATCAGGGCATCGCCCTGACCGACGCGCCGGCCTTCAGTTTCCAGGGCCATCCCGAGGCCAGCCCCGGCCCGCACGATGTCGCGCCGCTGTTCGATCGTTTCGTGGCGATGATGGCGGGCAAGGCATGAGAGTGCGGTTGACATTGGCCGTGTTGCCGCTGCTGGCCGTTTTCGCCGCCGGCGCGAGCGACATCGGCGATGCTCCGTCCGGCGCGGACGAGATAGAACGCATTGTCGAACTCATGCGCATTCGCGACGGTCTTGCGCAAGGCGCGGAACAGGCGCTCGCCATGTCGCAATTGGCGTCTGCTTCGGAAGAGCGTAAGGCCTGCATGCGCAGGCTCTCCGTAAGTGATCTCGCGGTGGAGCCCATCAGGCGCCGCCTGCGCGCGGCGTTCCCGGATGCGGAATCGCGCCAGCGAACGATCGCGTTTTTCTCCAGCGATACGGGCCGAAAGGTGGTCGAGTGGATGACCAAGCCTGGCGCTCGGTTGGCCGAGATCAAAGCGACTCTGACGCCCGACGATTACAGGATTCTCGTCGATTACACGCAATCGGGTGGCGGCGAAGCTTTCCGCGTCCTGAACCACAACGTGGCGAAGGACGACAGCGTCACTCGCGCCATCCGCCAAGAATGTCCGAGGCGATGAGATGATGACTACGCGGGCCGGCGATCTCGGCGCCGAAACGAATCGGATTCCGCCTCGCTGGGTGCGCCATTGGCGTCGCTGGTCGATTCTGGCTGCACTGCTCGCCGCCTATCCTGTCTTCATTCTGGGCACCATCTACGCGATCACGCTGCGCTCGGATCTTCCGGGCGGCCGCCACGGCCCGAAGGACGCCTACCGCCACAGCCTCGCCAGCGCGACCGTGGCCTACACCGGTTCGCCGCGCTTCGTGGAGTGGGTGACCGCGGTGATGGAGAACGGCGGCGACGGCGGCCCCGACCGCGCGATGGACGCGCACAACAACCGGATCGGCGCGCGGATCGGCGCCAATGCCGAAAGCTGGGCAGGGATGCGCGCGGCCGTGCTGGCCGCGGTGGAGGCCGGCGGGATCGAGGCCGAAGACGACGACCGCATCACCTGGCTGCCGCCCGAACGGTGGCAGGAACGACTGTACTGAGGACGATATGCCCAAGCGCACCGACATCCAGACCGTGCTGATCATCGGCGCCGGCCCGATCGTGATCGGGCAGGCCTGCGAATTCGATTACTCCGGCGCCCAGGCCTGCAAGGCGCTGCGCGACGAGGGTTATCGGGTCGTGCTGGTGAACAGCAATCCGGCGACGATCATGACCGACCCGGAGATGGCCGACGCGGTCTACATCGAACCGATCAACTGGCGCACGGTCGAGAAGATCATCGCCAAGGAAAAACCCGACGCGCTGCTGCCGACCATGGGCGGTCAGACCGCGCTGAACTGCGCGCTGGATCTGGCCGACAACGGCGTACTGGAGAAATACGGCGTCGAGCTGATCGGCGCCTCGCGCGAAGCGATCCGCATGGCCGAGGACCGCGAGCTGTTCCGGATCGCGATGCAGGAGATCGGTCTGGAATGCCCCAAGGCCGCAGTCGCGAAGAACTACGAACAGGCGCTGGAAATCCAGGCGAAGGTCGGTTATCCGACCATCATCCGCCCCAGCTTTACCCTCGGCGGCACCGGCGGCGGCATCGCCTACAACAAGGAGGAGTTCGAGGAGATCGCCAGGCGCGGCCTCGACCTGTCTCCGGTGCATGAGGTGCTGATCGAGGAATCGGTGCTGGGCTGGAAGGAGTTCGAGATGGAAGTGGTCCGCGACAAGGCGGACAACTGCATCATCGTCTGCTCGATCGAGAATCTCGACCCGATGGGCGTGCACACCGGCGACAGCATCACCGTCGCGCCGGCGCAGACGCTGACCGACAAGGAATACCAGCGCCTGCGCGACGCCTCGATCGCGGTGCTGCGCAAGATCGGCGTGGATACTGGCGGTTCCAACGTGCAGTTCGGCATCAACGCGCAGAACGGCCGCGTGGTCGTGATCGAGATGAATCCGCGCGTGTCGCGGTCGTCGGCGCTGGCCTCGAAGGCGACGGGTTTCCCGATCGCCAAGATCGCGGCCAAGCTCGCGGTCGGCTACACCCTCGACGAGCTGAAGAACGAGATCACCGGCGGGCTGACCCCGGCCTCGTTCGAGCCGACGATCGATTACGTGGTCACCAAGATTCCGCGTTTCGCGTTCGAGAAGTTCCCGGCCGCCGATGCGCGCCTGACCACGCAGATGAAGTCGGTGGGCGAGGTGATGGCGATCGGCCGCACCTTCCAGGAATCGCTGCAGAAGGCGCTGCGCGGGCTGGAGACCGGCAAGACCGGCCTCGATCCGACCGGGCTCGACCTCGGCAGCGACGAGGGACGTGCCCGTCTGCGCCGCGAAGTGAAGGAAGCAGGCCCCGAGCGCATGTTCTACCTCGCCGACGCCTTCCGCGCCGGCATGACGGTGGAGGAGGTGCACGCGCTGTCGTTCGTCGACCCCTGGTTCCTCGACCAGATCGAGGAACTGGTCGCCAACGAGAAGCGGGTCGCCGCCGCCGGGCTCGACGGTCTCGACGCGAAGCGCCTGCGCGCGCTCAAGCGCATGGGCTTTTCGGATGCGCGTCTGGCCCAACTGGCCGGCACCACCGAGTCGGCGGTGCGCGCGCTGCGCAAGGCCTTCGGCGTGCGACCGGTGTACAAGCGCGTGGACTCCTGCGCCGCCGAATTCGCGACCACCACCGCGTATCTGTATTCGACCTACGAGGACGAATGCGAAGCGGCGCCGTCGAACCGCGACAAGATCATGGTCCTCGGCGGCGGCCCCAACCGCATCGGCCAGGGTATCGAGTTCGACTATTGCTGCGTCCACGCCGCGCTCGCGCTGCGCGAGGACGGGTACGAGACGATCATGGTCAACTGCAATCCGGAGACCGTCTCGACCGACTACGACACTTCCGACCGGCTGTACTTCGAGCCGCTGACCCTGGAGGACGTGCTGGAGATCGTCGAGCTGGAGAAGCCGAAGGGCGTGATCGTGCAGTTCGGCGGACAGACCCCGCTCAAGCTCGCGCGCGCGCT
>JBIJBH010000060.1:0-11700 GCA_044345315.1 Lysobacteraceae bacterium | reverse complement strand
CCAAGCGCAAGATCATCGGCAATCTGTTCGTCGAGATCTTCGAGGAAGAATCGCACAAGCTGGCGAACGCCAAGTGGCTGGCGCAGGGCACGATCTATCCCGACGTGATCGAATCCGCCGGCAGCAAGACCGGCAAGGCGCACGTGATCAAGAGCCATCACAACGTCGGCGGCCTGCCCGAGCACATGAAGCTCGGTCTGGTCGAGCCGCTGCGCGAGCTGTTCAAGGACGAAGTCCGCCGGCTCGGCGTCGAACTCGGCCTGCCGCGCGAGATGGTCTACCGCCATCCGTTCCCGGGTCCCGGCCTGGGCGTGCGCATCCTCGGCGAAGTGAAGCCCGAATACGCCGAACTGCTGGCGCAGGCCGATGCGATCTTCATCGAGGAACTGCGCAAGTGGGGCTGGTACGACAGGACCAGTCAGGCGTTCGCCGTGTTCCTGCCGGTGAAGTCGGTCGGCGTGGTCGGCGACGCCCGCGCCTACGAGTGGGTCATCGCGCTGCGCGCGGTCGAGACCATCGATTTCATGACCGCGCACTGGGCGCATCTGCCCTACGACTTCCTCGACACGGTCTCGCGCCGGATCGTCAACGAGCTGAAGGGCATTTCGCGCGTGGTGTACGATATTTCCGGCAAGCCGCCGGCGACGATCGAGTGGGAGTGATCGGCCTGATGCGCAGGGGGCCTCGCGCACGCAGGTGCGCGGTGGGACGGGAATCGACACGAGGTTGAAGGGGACAGGACGATGAAGACGAGCACCCGGAATATCCTGCTCGGGGTGATGCTGGTCGTTGGTTTCTTCGCGGCGCGCTACACGATCGGTCTGGCGACGCAATTGCGGACGCACATCGACGAGGACATGGTCTACGCGCACTACCAGAAGCAGATCAACGCGATGCGCATGTACGATGCCAAGACACTGTGCGCCATGCTGCATCCGAACTTCCGCGGCATGGATGTGATCGTGATGGGAGACAAGGAAGAGAGAGTCCCCTCGAATCGGGACTCGAATTGCGCCGAGACCCGCACGGCGATGCAGCAGATGCGCCAGATCTACGAAGCGACGAAACAGCCGCCGGATCTGAAGTACACCATTCAATCGGTCACGCTGTCCGAGGATCGTCGTCAGGCGAGCGTGAGACTCAAGTTCGAAATGACCGTCGGCAAAGCGTTCACGGCATCCGGCGATACGCTGGAGACCCTGACCCGCGAGCGCGGCAAGGTGTATCTCCTGAGCAGCCAGTCGCGGGGCACGGTCAAGGAACTCTGAGGCGGGAGTGCCGGTCCGCGGTCGCGCCGGGAGTTCTGCGCGATGGCCGTCAGCGGCGTCCGGAGATCAGCCGCTCGCGGCTGCCACGGATGCGCTGCCCCGCGCGCGCCAGAAGTCGCTCTCCGGCCAGCGTCGCTCCAGCGCATAGAACATCCGACGCTGCTCGCGGTAGACGCGATGGATCTCGCGCAGATGCCGCGCGTAGGCGGAGACCGCGTCGGGATCGCCCATCTCGCTTTCGTGGATCGCGGCGGCGGCGCGCAGCCCGGTATACAGCGCGTTGGCGATACCCTTGGACGACAGCGGGTCGAAGGCCAGTGCCGCATCGCCGACCGCGAGCCAGCGTTCGCCGCCCGCGCGGTCGAGTTCGGCACTGCCGGAGTCCGCACCCGAGACGGTGCCGTGCGGTCGCCAGCCGTGATCGCCGCACAGCGCCTGCAGCCGCGGCGCGGCGCGCAGCTTGCGCCACAGGCCGTCGCCGTCGAGCAGCGCGCGACGCTCGGCCGGGCCGTCATCGCCCGAAAAATCGCCGAGAAACACGATCAGGCGCTCGTCCGAAGGCAGCAGCACGCTGTACCACCAGCCGTCGGCGACCGCTTCCACCCAGGTGCGTCCATCGCGGTCGGTGGCCGCGCCGCCGATGAACCGCTGATGGAAGGCGAGCAGGCGGTCGTGCACGATCCGCTGCGCACCGCAGGCGCGGGACAGGGTCGCGGCGCGGCCGCCGGCGTCGATCAGCCAGCGCGCGCGCAGCGATCGCGGCGGTTCGGCGCCAATGCGCAGTTCGAAGGTATGGGGCGCGTCCGCATCGCCGCGCTCCAGCAGGCGCAGATGCGCGCCTTCGTGCACTTCCGCACCGGCCGCACGCGCGGTCGCGCGCAATCCCGCGTCGAAACGTGCGCGATCCAGTTGCAGGCCGTCGCCATGCAGACCGAACAGCGTGTCCTCGACGTGCGCCGTGTCCGCGCCCCAGAACGCGATCGTGCCGGGGCTGCGGCGATGGCCATCGGCGAGCACGCGATCGAGGATGCCCAGTTCGCGCAGCAGCGCGCGGGTGGAGGGCGGCAGCCCTTCGCCGATCCGCGGCCAGCGGCCTTCGCCGGCCTCGGCGAGCAGCACGCGCCGGCCGCGTCGGGCCAGCGCGATCGCGGCGGCGGCGCCTGCGGGCCCGCCGCCGGCGATGGCGACATCGATGTCGGTCGCCATCGATGCGACCTCAGTCGCGCTTCCTGCCGTGGCGCACCGGCAGCGGCGCCGCGGCCGCGTCCTCGTGCGAGGCGAAGTTCGAACCACGGGGCAGGGCGCGCGGCCACACCTTTGGATGCGGTTCGGCGATTGCGGTGGCCTTGAGCATCGGCGCGGGCGTCGCCGCTTCGAGACTGGTCGCATCTGCCGGCGCGACATCCGGGCCGTAGCTGGCGACCATCATGGTCTGCGGGAACGCCGGATCGCCGTGCACGCCCTCGCGCACTTCGACCAGGCCCATCGAACCGAAGATCCGCACCATCTGTTCCATCTGCCCGGCGGTGGTGCCGTGCAGCGGCTTGTTCCAGCTGGTGCGATTGACGAAGGCCTCGATCCGGCGTTCGCGCGGCTGCGACGGATCGACCACGATCGCGTAGTCCTCCTCGGTCAGCACGTGGTTGGGCACGCGCGCGGGCCAGAAGGTCGGCGCGAACGGATCGTAGGCGGTGTCGTAACCGGCGCGGCAGAACGCGGTATCGGCCTGCCAGGGCAGGCCCATCCAGCGATTGATGTCGCCCGGCGCCTGCGCATGCAGCGGGCCGTTCGCGGACAGCACCGTGGTCTGGTCGAGGGTCGCGCCGTAATTCGGCGCGGGCACGCCGGGCGGGCGGCGGCGGATGCGGAACGGCCGTTCGTACATCGTGAGATGCCGCATCGGCCAGGTCATCTCGCAGCCGGGATGGAAGGCGTCGGCCAGACAGAACTCCAGCGCCGCGCGATCGAGCATTCCCGGCTGCTGCGCCAGCGGCACGTCGTCGATGCTCGCCGGCGGCGTCGGGCGGGTGGCCCAGTCATCGACGAAATCACCGTTCGCCCAGCGCTGCAGGATGTCGTACTGGGTCTGGCTGATGCTGGCGTTCTGGCGCGGACTTTCGCCGGCCGGCACTTCCATCGCGTCGCCGTACAGCCACGGCCACGGCATCTGGTTGCCGTCGGTCGGGTTCGGCGGGCGGAAGCTGTTGAACACCTGACGCCGGAATTCGGCGTTGGGGTCGAACGCGCCCGGCGGAGGCAGGGTCGAAAGCCGGTGGATCAGCGCGACATCCTCGAAATCGAAGCGGCCGCCGTGCCCGAACAGCGTCGCGAAGCCCTGATTCACCCACTGCAGACCGCTGAGCCGCTGCAGGATCGGATACACCTCTTCGGCGAAGGAAATCGTCGCCGGCGGCGGCAGCCAGCCGGCCTGCACGTACAGATCGTGCAGCAGGTCGTACATCGTGCGCTCGGCCTTGACCTGCGGCGCGTAGTTCGGCGGCGCGGTGACGACCCAGGCCGACTCGACCGGAATCGCGCGGCCTTCGATGTTGACCGTAGCCTCGACCGTGCCGTCGCAGGTGTCGTCGTACCAGCCGTCGGCGTTGATGAAGGAATTGCCGTCGGTCGGGATGAAGATCGGCGTGCCGGTGGGCGACGCGGAAACACCGTGGCCGCCCAGCACCAGCAGCCGGCCGGAAGCGTCGGTACGCAGTTCGCCGATCTTCACCGGCACGCCGGTGAAGGCGCCGCTGCAGTCCACCGCCGCGGCGTTGCGGCCGGCGACGCGCTGCGGGCCGGCGTCGATCACCAGCGTGTCGCGCGGTTTCACCTTCGCGTTGCGCAGCGGCAGGGTGGTGGTCGCGGCTTCGGGAATGTCCATCGCGATCTGCCACTGATACCAGGCCGCCTTGCTGTTGGTCAGGTGCACGGTCCAGGCGATATCGGCCCAGTCGGAGGTCAGCTCGCGCACCACCTCGCCGGCGGCGTTGTAGCCGTAGATGCGGAACTGCGCGGCCTCGCGCTTGAGCGCGCCGGTGGCGTCGCGATAGAAGCCCGGCGCCTGCGGCGGCGGGTCGGCCACCTGCGGGGCGATGTAGAACTCCTCGGCGCTGTTGCCGACACGGGCCACGCCGATCGCCGGATGGATCGCGGCGCGCACGATCCGGGTGTCCTTCGCGGCCGGATAGACCACACCCGGCGCGTAGTGCGCGGGGCGCGGCACCGTCGGCTCCGCCAGCGGCACGCCGTTGACGTTGCGGCGGTTCTCGGACGACGCGCGATAGACCACCGCGCGCGCATCGGAAATGCTGCCGATCGGGCGATGCTCGGGCAGCGCATGCCAGGGGTTGTACGCGAGATTTTCGCCGTAGGTCGACTGGCCGCGCGCGCCCGCGTCCTGCTGCGGCAGTTCGAGGATGCCGACCTGCACCGGCGCGCTCAGCGCTTCGCTCCACTGCACCGTGGCCGCATCCAGCGGCATCGCCGCGTCGTCGGTGCGCAGCTGGACCATGAACCGGAACCGCGCCGGGCCACGGCGCAGCCGCGCGTGCAGATCGGCGCGCAGATAGAACGGATCGTCGAAGTCGGCCGGCGCGTCGGGCGCGGCCGCCTCGATCGGTTCGAGTTTGTACTTGACGTAGCGGCCTTCGCCGAAGGCGTAAGGCAGCACGCTCCAGTACGGCGTGGTCAGCGCGGAGTCGACAACCTTCTCCATCGCGTCCAGCACCCGCTGCGTGACCGGGTGGTCCCTGAGGTACTGGTCGGCCTTGCCGTGCAGCGAGGCGCAGGTGAATTCGCACATGTCCTTCGCGGTGTCGACGAAGAAGACATCGTGGTTCTGCAGGATGAAATCGTGGGTGAGCGCGTCTTGGTCGGGCGCCAGCAGTTTCTCGCCCTCGACCCCGAACAGCTTGATGCCGATGCCGGTCGTGCCCTTGAGATCGGGCGCACCGGGCTGGACGTCGGCCGAGAACCGCACCCACACCGGGTACTCGCGCGCCTGCGCGAACACGCCCACGCGCAGGGCCTCGGGCAGATCGGGATCGACCACGAACCGGCCGTGCGCCGCGCCGTGCAGGCGCAGGAACACCGGCCGCGTCGCCGGATCGCGCCCGGCGGCCATGCCGCGGCCCTGGAAGTAGTCGACGAACAACTGCTTGAGCCCCTGGATCGGGTCGTCGCCGCAGCAGCAGGGCTCGGGCGGCAATACAGGCGGCAGGCGGACGGGCGTGGCGCAGCCGGAAGCGGACGAAGCCGCGGACGGATCGGTCTGGTTCGACATGGAACATCCCCTGTTGCGCGCATCCTGCGCGCTTTCCGTGGCCGGGCATCGCCCCCGGCGGCGGCGCTCCGGCGGGACGACATCGCTCGGATGACATCGGGGGGCGCAGGACGCATGATGGCATGTCCGCGATGACAACACGCAGCGCCCACCCGTCGCCGATCCGCTCCGATGACCGAAGCCTTCCCGAGCCCGCCGCCCGCTCAGATTGCCGACCGCGATGCGCGCGACGCGCACTGGATGCGCCATGCGCTGGCGCTCGCCGCGCGCGCCGAGCGCGAGGCCGACGAGATCCCGGTCGGGGCGGTGCTGGTCGATGCCGAAGGCAACATCATCGGCGAGGGTTGGAACCGCAACATCGGCGACCACGACCCCAGCGCCCACGCCGAGATCGTCGCGATGCGCGCCGGCGGGCGGGCGCTCGGCAATCATCGCCTGATCGGCTGCACGCTCTACGTCACGCTCGAACCCTGCGCGATGTGCGCGATGGCCGCGGTCCACGCGCGCATCGCCCGGGTGGTCTACGCCGCCCGCGACCCGAAGACCGGCGCCGCCGGCAGCGTGTTCGATCTGCTCGCCGACCCGCGCCACAACCATCGCGTGGAGGTCGTGGGCGGCGTGCTCGGCGAAGAAGCCGGCACCATGCTGACGAATTATTTCCGGCGCAAGCGCGGCAAACCGCCGCTGTGATCGCGGCGTCCGCGATGCCGTCGTCGCGTCATGGCTTCCCGTAGAGCGGAGCGAAGCTCCGCTGCTTTTTTTCGGTGCCGTGCGGTGGGCTTCTGAAGCGGGGCAGCGGAACTTCGTTCCGCTCTACAGACAGCGGGTATTGGTCGATTTCCTGTAGAGCGGAGCGAAGCTCCGCTGCCGTGCGCAACCGCTCAGCCGCGCCGTCGCGCCAGCTCCTGATCGAGTTCCTCGTCGAAGCTCTTCACCGACAGACTCACCTCGCGACCCATCTGGATGCAGGCGATCAACAGGCAGAGCATGCCGATCACCGCCAGCACCGTCGGCACCGCGCCCATGCGGAACCCCAGCAGCGCATCCGCGGCCAGTCCGAGGCTGGTGCCGATGAAGCCGGCAAGCGCGGCGTACAGCAGACGGCAGGCGCGCAGCACCATCGCCGCGCGCCGGCGATGACGGTCGATCTGGGTATCGCGCTCGACCCGGTCCGGCGCGTCCTTCTCCCACGCCACGATCAGCCCGCGCAGTCGGTCGACCACGCGCGCCAGCCGCGCATTGGCCGAGACCAGCAGCGAACCGGTGGCCGCCATCAACAGGGCGGGCGCCAGCATCGCGCCGAGGACGGTGTGGTGGTCGACGGGGACGGGCAGGGACATGGCAGAGGCACTGAATGAGACGACCGCATCATCGTGGCTTCCCGGCGAGGATGCCAGTGGAGCAGGCCAATCCGGATGACGGCCCGTGCGCCCGAGGCGGCAGGCGGTTTGAGACTGATTCCGCAAACTCCTGGGTGCGTCGCTTGCGCGTGCCGCTTGCGGCTAAGATTCCGCAACGAGCGAAGGAAACGCTTGCGGCGATCCTGTCGCCGAGCAGTCGATTCCGGGCGATCACGGTCACGAGGAGTCCGATCCGGCATGAGCACACACCCCTGGGGCGTCCAGACGACGCATCTGCGCATCGGCGAGATGTCGATCGAACTGCGGCGCAGACGCCTTCTGATCGCCGGCGTCCCGGCCGAGCTTCCGCCCCGTGTGTTCGATCTGCTGCTGCTGTTTCTCGCCGAGCCGGGTGTGCTGCACAGCCGGGAGTCCCTGTTCTCGCGCATCTGGCCGGGTCTGGTGGTGGAGGAGGGCAGCCTCAGCCAGGCCATCTGGCTGCTGCGCCGGGCCATGGGCGAGGAGCGCAAGCATGCGCTGAGGACCGTGTCCCGCAGCGGCTACATCTTCGAGCCATGGGCGCCGATCGAGGTGGTCGAGGAGCCCGAGTCGTTCGAGCGCGCCCCAGAAGCCCCGGCATCTTCCGCGTCGATTTCCGCCGATGCGCAGACACCGCAGATGCGTGCCGGAGCGCCCTCGCTCTGGTCGCGAATGCTCGTCGCGCTGGTGGCCGCCACCTTGCTGGCGGCGCCCGTGTTGTGGTCGCCCGTCGAGTTAGGGCCGGACGCGGCCGCGCCGGCGACGATGCAGGTCCGGACCGTGGGGGTGGTGATGCTCGATCCCGGCCATGCCGCGCTGGAAGTCGACGCCGACAATGCCAGACATCTGCTGCGGGACTGGATCGAATTCCGTCTGTGGGGCGCACCGCAGTGGATGTTGCTGTCCGAGGAAGACCTCGCCGATCGCGGCGCCGACGGACCGGATCGACTGGTATTGATCAGTGCCGGCAGCGTGCTCGATCGCAAGGGCGAGCTCTACGTCCGCGCGACCTTCTCCGACGCCTCCGGGACGGGAACGGGCCGCGTGATCGAACGCAGCGGTCCGGTCGCGCGCCTGCCGGAGATGATCGAATCGCTCACCGACGACGTGGTGAACCAGCTCGCGCCGGAATTGGTCCAGGCGCCCGTTCCCCGCTACGGCCTCGCCGGCGCTGCGGTGCGCGCGTATGCCGACGGCCTGCGCGCGATCAAGGCCCGCGACTGGCGTGCCGCAGCCGAAGCGCTGCGTCTGGCGATGCGTCAGGCCCCGCGGTCGGGCATCGTGCGTCTGCATCTGTCGAGCGTGCTCGCACAACAGGACGAATCGCGCGAATCGATGGAACAGCTCGTGGCCGCCCGCGGCATGTTCGGTCCGATGCCGGCCCCGGCGGACCTGGAGCTGGAACTGCTGCGCGATCAGGGTCTTGCCGTTTCGGATGACGATTTACTGCGCCTGGCGAAGCGTCATGCCGCCGTGGGCATGAATTACCCGGGGCGCACCGACCATGTCCTCACCGCGATCAATTTCCTGGCCTCGGGCGGCCGTGAGCGCGCAGCCCTGCGGATCCTGTCGCGCCCCCTCTGGCAACAAGAGCCGACCAGCATTCGGCTGAGCAGCGGGCTGCAGAGGTGTTCGCTGCTGATGGGGCTCGGCTATCTCGACGATGCAGTACCGTGCGCGGAGAACATGGTCCGATCGACCGAAAGCGCGGGCGCCCGTGCGCAGTGGCTCCATGGATGGGCCAGGGAGTTGGTGGCGCTGGCGCATTACAACCGCGATCCCGACCGCGTCGACCCGCGTCTGTTCGAACAGGCGGCTCAAGTCTATGAAGCGGGAGGATACGAGATCGATGCCCTGGCGATGCGCGCACGCGCGACCTTGCTGTTCGGCACTGCCGGGGACGATCCATCGGCCGAATTCGGCAAGCTGCTGGATCGCGCACGTTCCGAAGGCATCCGCGGTCTCGAGATCATGCTCCTGCGTACGCTCGCGGAGCGCAGCCGCGAGTCGGGCAAACGGGACGAGCAGCGTCGTTATCTGTCGGAGGCCGAAGCGGCGGCCCTGAGCGCCGGCGACCGCGAGGCGCAGCAGCAGATCGCGGTCGAACTGTTGATGCTCGACGGCAATCTCGGTGATGTGGAAGCCGTCGAACGGCGCATCGCGCAGTTCGAACGCGCTCCGCCGCAAGGCGAGGCGGCCGTGGTGCTGGCCGTGACCGTGTCCAATCTGCGCCTTGAGCAGGGGCGTCCGCGGGACGCCCGAAAGGCGCTGGAACGCGGGCTGTCGGCGGTGACCGAGGACGATCGTCATCCGGCTTCGCCGTTGGCGAGTGCCGTGCTGAATCATGCACGGGCTCATGTCGCCATGAACGAAGGCCTGCTGCAGGAGGCCCGCGAAGCGCTGGACGGTTCCAGGCCCGGGATGCCCCATTACCTGCTTCCCATGCTGGATCTCTCCGAAGCAGCCCATGCCCTGATGGCCGGCGATACCGCAGGCGCCAGAAAGTCGGTCGAGAAAGGCCTGACCCTGCTCGAGGACGTGGGGGACCCCGATACGCGGGGTGCCGGAATCATCACTGCGGCCGCAATCCTGACCCGGCTCGGCGACAGCGAACGGGCGCAGCGGCTCTATCGCGCCGCACTGCCGGGATTGGCCGACGAGAGCAGCGGTTCTCGTCGGATACACGCGCTCATCGGCATGGCCGAGACCTCGGCGGCCATGAACGACTGGCCGCAGAGTCGACGCTACGCCGGCGAGGCCGGCCGCTTGCCGCTGGCCCGGGTCTGGGTGTTCTCCAGTCGGCTGTCGCTGCTCGAACTGGCCGAGGCGCTGGACCGTGGCGACTACGCCGTCGCGCGTGACCGCTTTGCGGCGCTGGATGCCGGCGCGGTGCGCGCCGACGATCATCTGGTGCGTTCGGCCCTGGCGCTGCTGCGGGAGCGGATTCCGGAAGCGGAACGCCCGCCGATGATCCCGCGTCCGACGACGCCGGCGTTCTATCGATACGAGGCCGCCTGGTTGGCCAAGGCCGTCGGGGCACCCGCCCGCAGCGCCACCGCCGCCCGCTGACGATCTTCCGGAACGACACATGCCCACCCTCCCGCGCAGCGGGCGGGGTGTCGTCTTGCGTCTGCTCGCTTTGAGACTGTCGCGGCGACGCGTGCATTCCGATCGGGCCGGACCTGTGTGGGAGACACGTCGATCGATTCGAGCGTCGACCGTCGCGCTCATTGGCGACGCCAGCGCAACAATGAGAAAAAAATGATCGAAAAAATGAAATTTTTAGATGGAATCCACGCCAGCCCGCCGCCGAGAGTGACCTCGACGCGGCAGTCCCGCTGCGTCCGGATCGCCGATGTCGAGGGCCTCCCGTCCCGGGCGCCCACCGCCACGGCCTCCGTTCGATCCCATCCCAAAGGAGTGCTGACGATGAAGACCGTGTACAAGGCCACCCTGCTGGCGACCGCGACCACGCTGTTCTGCGGGCTCGCGATCGGGCAAAGCCGCGATGTCGCGCCGCGCGTCGACCGCGATGCCCGAGGCACGACGCCGCTGCAGGCGCTGCCGTTCGCCACCCCGGCGCGCGTCGCCGCCCGCCCGGCGTTCGACCCGACCGCGACACCGCGGTTGCCCGTGCTGATGTTGACCCAGACCTACGGAGATTCCGCGCGGGAAATGTTCGCCGGCGGAGCGGTGGGCTACACCCTGCGCAACTTCCCGTTCCAATCCACCAAAACGATCGTGTACCTGGATGTCGACACCTTCAATCCGCGTTCGCGCCTGAATCAGGAAGCGCTGGCGCTGGCGAAGGAAGCCGGTTGGTCGGTGGTGATCGAATCGGACACCTGGAATGCCGCGGCCGTGAGGGCCATGGCCTACCGCCTCTTCCCCGAAGCGCGCATCGAGACGCTCAACAACACCTCGATCGTTGTCGAGTCGACCGACGCTGGGCTTCGCGTGCGCGATACCTGGCCGAGCGAGGTGGCGGCCATCGCCGGCGTCCCCTACACCGACACGACGGAAGGCGAAGTCACGAGAGCACTGAGTGTGCCGAAAAAAGCCTCGATCCACTGGTCCGCGATCTTCGCGGCCAAGGCCTACGAAAGGAATCCGGGGGATATCATTTATGAAAACAAGCGTTGGCAACTGGGAATCAATCACGATGTGGTGAAGATGTGGGCCTATGAAAATCCACGCGTCGGCCCGCAGTGCATCGTGTCATGGCGCGGTACCGATACGACAGGCGACTGGCTGCGCAATCTCCAGAATGCGGTGGGCGGCTGGGCCAGAGTTCCGGGCTTCGAAAACAACGGCAGCTACATCAGGATCGGTGGTGGACTGGCCGCGCGTCTCAGCAACTACAAATTGTCGCCGCTGCAATGCAGAGAGGTGTACGTGACCGGCCACAGTCTCGGCGGCGCCATGGCCCAGGCCTACGCATTGCGGGAATTCGTCAAGCGCGACTGGTCGGACGACCCCCGCGAAAACGTCATGGGCGTTTACGCCTACAACCCGGCGCGCTTCGGAAACTACTCCGCAGCGGTCAACCTGGCCAACAGCACCGTACGGGGCTATCCGCAGAAAGCGCTGCAGACTTACTGCAGGGTCGGTGATCCGGTGCACAAGCTTCCCGCGGGCGACTACTACCAGGGCACCTACGATCTCCCCGGAACCAGAGAGCAATGCACTCACATGGCGCCGAGAGCCTCAGCGAATGTCATCCATAACCACAGGATGCTCCACTGGCTGTGATTCTCGGGCGTTCGGATGC
>JBIJBH010000396.1:0-3913 GCA_044345315.1 Lysobacteraceae bacterium | reverse complement strand
GCGCGAGATCGGCCCGGCCGATTTCGTCGCGGCGTTCCTCAGTCCGCCGCAGCCGCCATCGCCCGCCTGGCCCTCGCAGGAGGTCATGGGTTTCATGGCCGCGATGAGCCGGACGCTGGTGCTGGTGGACCAGCTGAAGCTGACCGCGATCGAGATTCTCGGGATCATCGCCAATCCGGCCCCTTACGGGATCACCAGCTTCCGCGAACCGACTCTCGCGGAAGTGCAGAGCCTGTGGCGTTTCAAGGAACTGAACCGGGCCTACCCGGATTCCGGCGCGCGCTGGCTGCAGTACTTCGCGATGTCGCCGATGCCGCCCTGCAGCAGCGATCCGCAGATGCAGCTGCTGTCGTCGATCACCGGCTGGAACCTCGGCCAGCTGTGCACGCTGACCGAAACGATGTTCCATACCGGCGGATACGGCACCGTCGCCGGTGTCAGCCGCATGCGCGCGGTGTTCGATCTCGGCGCTGCGCTCGGCGCCGACATCGCATCGCTGCTGAAGTTCTCGTCTCTTGCGCGGATGCCGGCCGCGATCGACGAAGCCAGTTGGTCGGTGTATGCCGACACCGCGGCGACCGCGCTCGGAACGCTGCGGGCCAAGTTCACCGACGAAGAATGGCCCGCCGCGCATCGCCCGGTGGTCGATACGCTGAATCAGATGAAGCGCGATGCGCTGGTTCCGTACGCGGTGTTCGTGCTCGGCCGCCACGTGCCGGGCATCGACGATGTCGACTCGCTCTACAACTATCTTCTCATCGATGTCGAAATGACGGGATGCGCCGATACCTCGTATATCGCGCAGGCCATTCTCTCCGTGCAGATGTACATGCAGCGGGCGCGGATGATGCTGGAGCCGGGGATCGAGCAGAACCCGATTCCCGAAGCGTGGTGGAGCTGGCTCGGCAATTACCGGATGTGGGAGGCCAATCGTCGGGTCTTCCTGTATCCGGAAAACTACCTGTCGCCTGCCCTGCGCAACGACAAGACGCCGCTGTATGCGGAAGCCGAGCAGTCGCTGCTCGGGAACGACATCAATCCGCAGACCGTCGAAGACGTCTACGTCAAGTATTTCGAGGGCTTCATCCAGTTGTCCGCACTGCGCCAGGTTGCGGCCTACTACGGTCCCGCACCGGACCCGAAAGTGCCCGGCGGCGTCTCCAATACCCTGTTCGTCGTCGGTCGCAGCGCCGAGGAGCCCTACGCCTATCATCTGCAGTCGCGCACGGACAACGGACTGTGGAGCGCCTGGGAGAAAGTGGGCACCGACATCGGCGCGCCGACCGTATCGATCAGCGTCGCCATGAATCGGGTCTTCCTGTTCTGGGTGGAACGCAATACGACCGCGGTCTCGCAGATCAGCGGCGGCAACGCCAACAACGCCTACGACAGCCGCACGACCCTCAAATTCACCTCGCGCGCCTACAACGGGCGCTGGCAGGTGCCGCAGACCCTCGGCGGCATCGTCGCCGATTTCGATCCGATGCAGGGCAACTATCGGACGCCGCAGGTGGATCCCGCCACCTTCAGGCTCAACGAGATCCAATGGAACAAGATCTCGCCTGTCCTCGTGCCTTCGCCCGCGCCTGGGCAGACGGCGCTGATCCTGAACTACGGTCATTACTACCCGGCGGACAATACGAGCCCCCCGCCGGCGCCGAACCGGGCCGACATCCCGAATCAGGACGCATGGACTCTGGCGCAGACCATGTACGATTCGTCGACGCGTGCGGTCAAGGGCAACCAGGCCGGCATGACGACCCACACCTATCTCAATCCCGCCTACGTGCTGGATACCAATTTCAACGTCTCGACCGCATGGATCATGGCGCCGGACGTGGCGATGGTCTCGGGCCCCGACCCCTACCTGCCGATCATCCCGCGGACGGTCACCGCGCAGAACACCGTGCCCAAGCTGCAGATGGTCCAGTTCGGCAACTATCCGCTGCTCGACTACATCGGACAGGGCGGTCCGGCGGATCTGATCGGCGTGCAGCCGCTTCCCTTGCTGTACAACATCACCGATCGATCCGGCCTGACCGCGCCGGTCAGCAATCAACCGCTGTGGTTCGTATTCGGCAACGGCGACGAGAGCTTCCTGGTCAGGAGCCGCGAGACCGGGATCAAGACCTATTCCGAAATCCTCAAGCTGCGGAAGGACATGTCGGGCAGCCGCAACGAACTGGATCTGCTCACGTTGCCCTACACCACGACCTCGCAGACATGGGGAAGCTTCGCCTGGTCGTTCGAACGGCTCAGCACAGCGGCGACACCGCGCCTGTCCTCGGCGCTGTTCGCCGGCGGCATCGATGGATTGCTGTCGGTCCAGACCCAGTTGACGCCGCAGCCTTCGAATTACGCCTTCAGCCGCTTCTACGAGACGCCCGGAGGCTCGCCTCCCGCCAACACCCTGCCGCCGCAGATCATGGACGGCGACGCGATCGACTACGAAGGCCCCTACGGCACCTACTTCTACGAGATCTACCTCTTCCTGCCCTGGCTGGTGGCGGAGCAACTGCGCATCCATCAGCGGTTCGACGACGCCAAACGCTGGCTGCAGTACATTTTCGACCCCACGGTCTCCGCCAACGCCGATCCGAGTGCGCAGACCCCGCTCGATCGCTTCTGGCGCTTCGTCAGGTTCCGCCACCAGTCGATCGACAGTCTGCTGGACAATCTTTCCAACCCGGAGCAGATCCAGGCCTACAACAATGACCCCTTCGACCCGAACGCGATCGCACGGCTGCGTCCCAGCGCCTATCAGAAAGCCATCGTCATGCGCTACATCGATGTGCTGCTGGAATGGGGCGACTTCGAGTTCACGAAGGACACCACCGAGTCGATCAATGCGGCCACCCTGCTCTATACGCTGGCGCGCGATCTGCTCGGACCGCGGCCGGTGGACGTCGGTGCCTGCAGCCGACAAACGCCTCTGACCTTCGCGGATATTCTGCAGCGCTACGGCAACGACATCCCGCAGTTCCTCATCGGCCTGGAGAACGCGGTTCCGCACACCGGTCTGAGCGATGTGGACACCACCGGCATCCCAGACCGGTACGTGCCCTACAACGATCTCGGCACTTATTTCTGCGTGCCCGAGAACACGACGTTGATCTCGTACTGGGATCGGATCGACGATCGCCTGTTCAAGATCCGCAACTGCATGAACATCCAGGGGGTGGTGCGGCCGTTGTCGCTGTTCGCGCCCCCGCTGGACGTCAACGCGCTGATCCGGAGCACCATCGGCAGCGCCGCGCCGCGGGTGGTGGGGCAACCGCAGACATCGCCCCCGCCCTATCGCTTCCGCTCCGTGCTGGGGATGGCGCGCGATCTGACCGCGCAGTTGCAGCAGTTGGGTGGCCTGTTGCTCGCCGCGCTGGAGAAGAAGGATGGCGAAGACCTGGCGCTGCTCCGCCAGAGCCAGGAAACGCGGATCCTCGACATGACCCTGCGCATCCGCCAGTTGCAGATCGAGGAGATCCAGCAGAACATCGCCTCGCTCAACGTCAGCCTCCAGGCCGCGAAGGCGCGCAGCAGCTACTTCTCGACCCTGATCCAGGTCGGACTGTCGCCCGCAGAGAAGATGAACATCGCGACGACGATCCTCGCCGGCGCCTTCGGTACCAGCGCAGGCGTGCTGCGCGCGCTGGCCGCGCTGGGCCATCTGGTCCCCAATGTCGGCTCGCCTTTCGCGATGACCTATGGCGGCATCCAGCTCGGTACCGCGATCGATTCGTCGGCCTCGGTCGCCGATGCGCTGAGCACCTACAGCCAGATGCTCGCAAACGTCAGTTTCACGGTCAGCGGTTTCGAACGTCGCGAGGAGGACTGGCGGCAGCAACTGGTGCAGGCCGACTACGAGGTGCAGACCATCACCCTCCAGATCGCGGCGGCCCAGTCGCAGCAGAAGATC
>JBIJBH010000394.1:0-3921 GCA_044345315.1 Lysobacteraceae bacterium | reverse complement strand
CGCCAGCGAGACGAGGGCGACGATCGCCAGATGCAGGGCCGCGGCGCGACCCACGGCGCCGCCGAACAGCGCAAGCCCAAGCATCAGCGCATACCAGAACACGCCGTCGCCGAGGCGGCTCACCGCCGCGAAGAACAGGAAGGCGAAGCGGCGCTCGCACAGCGCGTTGGCGCGCAGGCACCAATCGGATTCACTCGTGCGCAACAGACGACGCGGATAACCCGGGTGCATGGCGGGACTCCTGATGGGCGATGCGTTGCAGGATGGCGTCGAAGTCGGCGGCGACCTGCTCCGGACGGAGCGCGGACACCGCTTCGCGGGCGGCGATGGCCATCCTTGCGCGCATGGCGCCGTCGGCGGCGATCTCGACCGCGGCGCGGACGAAGCGCTCGTCGGCCTGCGCTTCCTCGCCGAGCACGCAGGCGCCGTGGACACCGTCGTGCAGCCATTCGCGGGCGGCGCCGTAATCGAAGGCGACCGTGGGCACGCCGCTGGCCATCGCTTCGAGGGTGACGTTGCCGTAGGTTTCGCTGCGGCTGGGGAACAGGAACAGATCGGCGCTGGCGAAATGCCGGGCGAGGGCTTCGCCGCGCTGGACGCCGCAGAACACGAACTCCGGATGATCGCGCTCGATCTTCGCCCGTGCCGGACCGTCGCCGACCCAGACGAACCGCGCCTTCGGCACCGCCGCGCGGATCGCTTCGAAGGCGCGGATCGCCAGCCCGAGGTTCTTTTCCGGCGCGATCCGGCCCAGATGGATCACCGCCACATCCTCGGCGCGCAGGCCCCAGCTCGCGCGCAGCGCATCGTCGCGGCGATCGGTGCGGAAGAGGGTCGTGTCGACCGCACGCGGCAGCCGCAGCGCATGGGCGAATCCGAGCGCGCGCAGTTCGTCGCGCAGGGCGTCGGTCGGCACCAGCGTCGCCTGTCCGCGATTGTGGAAGCGCCGCATCCACGACAGCGCCACCGGCTCCAGCCAGGCGACGCCGTAATCGCGCATGTAGTAATCGAAACGGGTGTGGAATCCGGTCGCGACGGGGATCCGCAGCGCGCGCGCTGCGCGCAGCGCCGACCACCCCAAGGGGCCTTCCGTGGCCACATAAACCGCGTCCGGGCGCTGGCGGTTCCACTGGGAGATGAGCCGTCGCGTCGCCGGCAGGCCGAAGCGCAGGCCGGGATAACGCGGCACCGGGAGACCGGCGAGCAGCCGTTCGTGCGGCGCCGACACCTGTCCGCGCGACTGCCGCGGACGGATCAGCCCGACCTCGTGGCCGCGCTCGCGCAGACCCTGTTCCAGGCTCTGCACCGTGAGCGCGACGCCGTTGATCTCGGGCGCCCAGGTTTCGGTGACGATCGCGTAGCGCATTCGCTGTCTCTCGTTTTCGAGAGTGTGGACGCGGCGGATGAAACGGCGGTGGCGTTGCGGTGACAGCGCGATGACGACGCGCGGTGTCCCCGCTGCAGCAGAGCGGATCGCGGATCGCCTGTGTTTGTAGAGCGGATCGCAGATCCGCTGCACCGGTTCCGGAGGGAGATCGCTCCATCGCCGCAGAAACGCTCGTGACTGCGGATACGCAGCAGCGGATCTGCGATCCGCTCTACAGAAAGAGACGCAGGAAATTCACGAAAACGTCAGATCGATCGCCAGACCGGCGAGGCCTTCGGGTTCGTGCTCGAGATCCGAGCGCAGCAGCGGGCGGTCGTCCAGCCACGACGGCGACAGCGACAGCGCGATCGCGTTCGGGCCGGCCTGCGCCTGCAGCACCGGAATCGACTCCGCCTCGTGCGAACGATGCAGCAGCACCGCGAGGCGCAGCAGCGCGGCGCAGCGTCGCGCCGAGGCCAGCATGCGGTCGGGCAGGGCTTCCAGCGACTTGTTGGAGACGTTGCGACGATGGTTGCGCACCAGCGCGGCCAGGAACAACTGTTCCTGACGGGTGAAGCCGGCGATGTCCGAGTGCTCCAGCACGTAGGCGCCGTGGACGTGGTACTGGCTGTGCGCGATGGCGAGGCCCAGTTCGTGCACGCGCGCGGCCCAGATCAGCATCCGGCGCTCGTCGTCGCCGAGATTCCAGCGCGTCGCCACCTGATCGAACAGGCGCAGCGCGGTCTCCTCCACGCGCGCCGCCTGATCGCGGTCGATCCCGTAGCGATGCATCAGCGCGTCGATCGAGGCGTCGCGCGGATCGTCGATGCCGCCGCGGCCGAGCATGTCGTGGAGCACGCCTTCGCGCATCGCCGCCTTGCTGACCAGCAGGCGCTGCAGACCGAGAGTTTCGAACGCCGCTTCCAGCACCAGGATGCCGCCGGCGATGACCGGTCGCCGGTCTTCCGAGAGCCCGGGCAGATCGATGGCTTCGATCCGGTCCGCGGCGAGCAGACGTTCGCGCACCAGCGTCAGGGCCTCGGCGGTGATCGAGCCCTTGGTGAATTTCATCGCCGCGCAGATGTCGCCGATCGCCTTGTTGGTGCCGGAGGAACCGATCGCCTCCTGCCAGCCGAGGCCGCGATAGAGCCCCGCGAACTGCTGGAATTCGGCCTCGATCTCGGTCAGCGCCTCTTTCCAGCGCTTGCGCGAGAGCTTGCCGTTGGCGAAGAAGCGACGGGTGCTGGCGACGCAGCCGACCTGCAGGCTCTCGCGCTCGATCGTGTCGAAACCCGAGCCGATGATGCATTCGGTGGAGCCGCCGCCGATGTCGATCACCAGCCGGCGCTGGCGCGGTTTGGGCGGCTGCGCGTGGGCGACGCCGAGATAGATCAGACGCGCTTCCTCGCGCCCGGAGACCACTTCGATGCCGTGGCCGAGCGCGGTTTCGGCGTCGGAGAGGAACACCTGCGGTTCGCGCAGCGCGCGCACCGTGTTGGTGGCGATCGCGCGCACCTGCTGCGGCGGGAATTCGCGGATGCGTTCGCCGAAACGCGAGAGACAGTCGATCGCGCGCTGGCGCGCCTCGGCGCTCAGACCGCCGCGACCGTCGAGGCCGTCTGCGAGGCGCACGGTCTCGCGCAGCCGGTCGATGATCCGCAATTGGCCGAGCACGGAGCGCGCGACCACCATGTGAAAGCTGTTCGAGCCCAGATCGATGGCGGCGAGCGTGTCGCCGTCCTGCAGCGGCGAGGCGGACGAGCGGCCGGAAGCGGCGGATCGGTTCAAGCGGCGGACCTGGGCGGCGGACGGGACCGAATGCCGCGCAGCCTACCAACATGCGGGGCCGAACGGAACGGCTTGCGGTATTCGACGTTCGGCGGTAGGCGGTAGGCGTGGCCCCGGCTCCGCCGCGCCGGCTCAGCCGCAGAGCTTGGCCAGCAGCGTCGCCTGCGCCGAATGCGGCATCGCATCGGGTGCGGGTTCGATCCGGCGATAGATCCCGTCGGCCTGCAGTTCCCAGGCGCTGAGATTGTCGAGCAGATAGTTGTCCAGCGACTCTTGCTTGACCCGCGCCGCCAGCTCCGGATCGACGATCGGGAAGCCGATCTCGACCCGGCGCAGCAGGTTGCGCTCCAGCCAGTCGGCGCTGGAGCAGAACAGCTCGGGCGCGCCGTCGTTGCCGAACCACCACACCCGACTGTGTTCGAGGAAGCGGCCGACGATCGAGCGCACGCGGATGCGTTCGGACACGCCCGGCATGCCCGGACGCAGGGTGCACGCGCCGCGCACGATCAGATCGATCTCCACGCCCGCCTGCGACGCCGCGTACAGCGCGCGGATCACCTGCGGTTCGTTGAGCGCGTTCATCTTGGCGATGATCCGACCGGGTTTTCCGGCCTTCGCCAGCCTGGTCTCGCGTCCGATCCTTGCGAGCACGCCCGCATGCAGGGTGAACGGCGATTGCAGCAGGCGATGCAGTTTGATCGCCGGCGCCAGCCCGGAGATCTGCTGGAAGATCTGGTGCACGTCGCTGCCGATCTCCGGATCGGCGG
>JBIJBH010000039.1:0-14044 GCA_044345315.1 Lysobacteraceae bacterium | reverse complement strand
GATGGCCAACAACTGCCAGTTCGCCTATCGTTTCTGCATGCCGATCTACAATGCCTGCCTGCAAAGCGGCGGCAGCCAGCAGGAATGCCATGCCCTGCTCGACCAGTGCATCCTCAACAACGGCTGCGGCACTCTGCCCTGAGCGGTCTGCCCGGAAGATGCGCGTCGTCGCGACGGGTCCGGCGCTGTCCGGGCCCGTCGCTGTGGTGCCCGGACCCTCAGCGCACAATGCCGTTGATGCGGTCGCTTTCCTGCTGCATCAGCACGCGGAAGCGCTGCGCGCGTTCGGGATCGAATTTCGGATTGGGCTGACCGAGGATGGTGTCGCCGCCGACCAGCGGGGTCCAGTAGCCTTCGCATTCGAGCCACTGCGGCTGGCTCATGCCCTGTTCGGCGAGCACCAGCATGTAGTGCACGGAGTTGCCCAGCGGGTCCTTGCGGAACGCCATTTCGGCGTGGATCTTCGCGTAGGTCTCCAGCGTGCACGGCTCGCCGCCGCCGCGGGCGCGCGCTTGCCGCGGTGGTCACGGCTGTCGCATCGCTGATGCGGCCCGGCTGGCCGAACCTGACGCACGGCAGCCGCGTGCCCGGATCCGGCGTTCGCCGAAGGCGCACATCGCAGCGACGGACCCGGCGCCGACCGGGCCCGTCGCGACCGGGCATCCGCTCCGGGCGGACTCAGCAGGACTTGTAAGTCCAGGTGTAGGAGTCCGCGCCGTCGCGCCGGGCGGCCTCGCGACATTCCTCTTCGCTGTCGTAGCGGCCGGAACAAGCGTATTCGCGCCATCCCGCGCCCTCCGACACGAAAAACCTGCAGTACATGCCGCTCTGCGGGGACGGCGCGTCGACGAACGCTTCGGGCACATCCTCCGCAGTCAGTTTGCGCGGTTCGTTGTTCGGTGTTTCGCCGCTCATGGTCCTTCTCCTTGCTGCGCCGGTCATCCGGCGGGGTACGATTCGACGGCGTCCGTGCTCAGCGCACGATGCCGTTGATGCGATCGCTTTCCTGCTGCATCAGCACGCGGAAGCGCTGCGCGCGTTCGGGATCGAATTTCGGATTGGGCTGGCCGAGGATGGTGTCGCCGCCGACCAGCGGGGTCCAGTAGCCTTCGCATTCGAGCCACTGCGGCTGGCTCATGCCCTGTTCGGCGAGCACCAGCATGTAGTGCACGGGGTTGCCCAGCGGGTCCTTGCGGAACGCCATCTCGGCGTGGATCTTCGCGTATGTCTCCAGCGTGCACGGCTCGGCGCCGCCGCGGGCGCGGGATTGCGCGGCCTGGTACAGCGGCATGAAGGCGAGCGCGGTCCTGCCCATGTCGGCGGGGTCGCTCATCTTCGCGGTCCAGTCCGCTTTCGAGGCGCGCCAGTCGTCGGCGCTCACGCCGTGTTCGGCGGCGATCGCCAGTTCGCGGGCTTCGTCGCCGCCGGTGTCGGCCATCAGGGCGCAGAGTTCGGCGTACTGTTCGAGCGGGATCATGCGTCGGCTCCTGGGGGGACGAGTTTTGCGGCGTGTATCCGCGGCGTAAATCCGCAGCGTGAACCTGCGGCGTGCTTCCGACGGCGTGCTCGGGTCGGGACTTCTCCGCAATGACACGTCGCGCGCGACCGAAGCCGGACACGGTGCGCCGGGCGATGGTGCGGCGCGGCGGAGGCGTGTCGTCGCGCTGTCACGAAAGTTTCATCGTTGCGGACGGATGGTGCCGCACTGCAGCATCCGCCGTATTGTTGCGCCCGCACATCGCGGATCGTTGACGCTACCGTATGGAGACGTTAACTTGGCGCCCGGCCGCGGCTGGCTGCAGACGGTATCGATCCCGACATCGATGCACGATCCACCCGGCGCCGCGCAGAGCCGGGCCATGGTTGGCCGGGGCTCCAGGGGAATCCTTTTTTTTCCGCGAACTCGATGAAATAGGGAGAGGTTTCATGATCGTGCGATTCGGCAATACAAGATTCGGCAAGAAAACGCTCGCGCTGTTCCCGGCGATGCTGCTGCTGGCCTTCGGCTCGCAGGCGGCTGCCAGCACCCTCAACCAGAACGTGTCCTGGACGATCGATCGTACCGGCACCACCGCGAAGTACCGGATCGTCGCCTACGGCGATTCGATCTACGCCGGCTACAACGGTTCGACCACCAGCGCGGCGCGCTTCTCGGCGCCGACCGTGGACGCCGAATATCTCTCGGCGCTGTGGAACGTGGACATCGAGAGCGTGCGCCGCACCAAGTCCGGCGCGATCGCCTCCGATGTCTACAACAACAAGATCGTCGCCGAGCGTTCGTGGATGCAGGCCGCCTCCACCCGCGTGGTGACCTTCGAGATGTGCGGCAACGACGGTCTGCAGGCGCGCAGCAGCTTCAAGGGCCAGAGCGGCACCTGCAACTACAACGTGCTCAACACCGCGGTCGCCAACTGCAAGACCTACGTCGCGGCGGCGATGGACTACATCAACGCCAACGCCTATTCCGGCGTGAAGCTCAAGGTCATCGCCAACCTCTACTACCCGGGCTACAACGCCGACAACGTGCTCAGCACCTGCACCGACGCGACCACCGGCCAGCGCGTCAACATGCGCGACCGCTTCCTGCCGGCGATCGCGCAGATGAACTACTGGATGTGCGAGTACGCGCGCCAGAAGGGCTTCAAGTGCGTCGACAGCTTCGCCGAGTACATGGGCGCCGACTACGACACCAACGGCGACGGCCGGGTCGATTCCGAGGCGCTGAAGTACGTCGCCGGCGAAAGCGAGTCCAGCTACGTGACCCGCATCACCTCGACTCTGCGCCCGACCCTGCGCGACGCGAACACCCACTTCGTCTCGTCGACCACCAGCTACGATTACATCCAGTCGGACGATGTGCACCCGACGTACCAGGGCGGCACGGTGAGCGCGGGCCTGTTCGGCGGCACCACCGGTACCGGCGCGCCGCGTTACACCTCGTTCGTCGGCGGCAAGAACCCGATCTGGAACCAGTTCGGTCACGAGCGCATGGGCTGGTCGCTGTCGACCCACAGCCCGCCGGCGCCGTAATACCGCCACCGCACGGGATGCGCCGATGCGCGAACCGCACGACCGCAACGCCGCGCCGTCCCCCACCGGGGACGGCGACGGCGTGCGCATCGTCGGACGCGGCGGCGGGCGCGCGGCGCTGGCGTGGAAGGCGCTGGCGCTCGCGCTGGTCGTCGGCAGTGCGGTCTCTCTGCTGAACATGCATCGCGTTGATCCGCCGTCGCCCGCGACCGACGCGGCTCCCGCTGCGGATGGCGACGAAACCTCGGCGGCGCAGCCATCGGGCGATGCGCCGGTGTTCTCCGCGCGTCGCGCGCCGACGCCATTGCCGCCCGCGTCGCCGGGTGCGCATCCGCTCGAAGGTCGCGATCTGTCCGAGTTCATCCCGCCCGGCGAAGCGCCGACGATGGCGGAAGTGATCGAGGGCCTGCACGAAGCCGGCATCCGCACCGGTCTGGGCGCGTTCAATCCGCCCGGCACCAGCCCGCCGCTGGTCGGTCTGGCGGTGCCCGAGGACTTCCCGTTGCCCGAGGGCTACGTCCGCCATTACCAGGCGACCGACGACGGCCAACGCATCGAACCGATCCTGATGTTCTCGCCCGATTACCAGTTTTTCGACGCCGCCGGGCGGCCGATCCGGATTCCCGACGATCGCGTGGTGCCGCGCGAGCTGGCGCCGCCCGGTCTGCCGATCCGCCTGATCGAGATCCCGCCGCCGCAGGCGACGGGACCGACGACCTGATGCCCTAGGACGCCCTTCCCACCGTGCGTTTGTCTTCCGTCTGGCGCCCGCTCGCGGGCATCGCCACCAGTGCCCTCCTGTTCGGCCTGTATGCGCGGCTCGGCGATCACGCCTGGCCGCTGGGCTTCGTCGCGCTCGTCCCCTGGCTGTTGACGCTGGACGCGGCGCGCAGCGCGAAGACCGCGCTGCTCGGCGCACTGGCGATGAGCGTGGCTTTCGTCGGCGCGGTGTTCGGCTGGTTCGGCCCGGCGATCGCCGGCTATCTCGGACTGCCGTCGGCGGCGGGATTGTTGCCTCTGCTGTTGCTGGCGCCGCTGCTGCAGCCGCAGTTCCTCGTCTTCGCGCTGGTGCGCCGCATCGCGATGCAGCGTCACGGCCGCTGGATGGCGGCGCTGGCCGGCGCCGCGGCCTGGGTCGCGGCCGAATGGCTGCTGCCGCGACTGTTCGGCGACACGCTGGGCCACGGCCTGCACCCTTCGCGCACCCTGCGCCAGCTCGCCGAGTTCGGCGGCGCGGCCGGGCTGACCTTCCTGCTGCTGCTGGTCAACGCATGCGTGGCCGAGGCGATCGCGCGCCGTCGCGACGGCGCGCCCGCAGTGCTGAAACCGCTGGCGGTCGGCGCCGCGATCGTGGCCGCGATGGCCGTGATCGGCGCATGGCGGCTGCAGGCGCTGACCGATGCCGCGCCCGCGAACGCCGCGCCGCTGCGCGTGGGGCTGGTGCAGGCCAATATCGTCGATATCGAGCGTCTGCGCCGCGAAATGGGCGGCACCGGCGCGGTGGTGCGGCATCTGCTCGATACCCATTACGCGATGTCGCAGGAGGCGGTGCGCGGCCATCGCGTCGATGCGCTGCTGTGGCCGGAGACGGTGTATCCGACCACTTTCGGGCAGCCCAAGAGCGACGCCGGTGCCGAGCTCGATGGCGAGATCCGCGGCTTCGTCGATTACATCGGCGTGCCGCTGGTGTTCGGCACCTACGATCTGGACGCCGCCGGCGAATACAACGCGGCGGCCTTCGTCGAACCGCAGCGCGGTTTGCTCGGCACTTATCGCAAATCGCGCCCGTTCCCGCTGACCGAATCGGTGCCCGCCTGGCTCGACGGCCCGACGCTGCGTCGGCTGCTGCCCTGGGCCGGCACCTGGACCCCCGGCGACGGCGCGCGGGTGTTGCCGCTGCGTCTGGTCGACGGCCGCGAGGTGCCGGCGCTGCCGATGATCTGCCTCGACGCCACCGACCCCGATCTCGCGCTCGACGGCGCGCGGCTCGGCGCGCAGGTGATTCTCGGCCTGTCCAACGACTCCTGGTTCACTCGCTACCCGCAGGGCGCGCGCCTGCATCTGGCGGTGGCCGCGTTCCGCAGCGTGGAAACGCGGCTGCCGCAACTGCGCGCGACCAACAACGGGATCAGCGCGGTGATCGACGCCAGCGGCGAGGTCGTGGCCGCGACCGCCATGGACGAACAGCGGCTGCTCATCGGCGAAGTGACGCCGGCGACCCCGGCGCCGACGCGGATGGTCGCCTGGGGCGACTGGGTCGGACGCGCGGCGCTGGTGCTGCTCGTGCTGCTGCTGGGCGGTCCGGCCCTGCGCGCCGGCCTGCGTCGTTACGCGCGCGGCCCGGCGCAGGCCGATGCGGCGCAGATGCCGTACCGCGCCGAGGCCATCGTGCTGCCGCGCGTCTGGCGGATCGCCGCCGCGGCGCTGCGCGTGTTCGCCCGCGGCAGTCTGCTGTGGATCGCCGCTGCGGTCGTACTGTCCGCCGACGTGCAGCAGATCGATGCGCTGCAGAAGATCCGCATGACGCTGGCCCTGTTCCTCGCGCCGGAGTTGGCGGCCTGGGCGATCGGCCGTGCGCATGCCGCGGTGCTGCGTCTCGACGGCGATGCGCTCGCGATCGAACAGGGCGCGCGCCGGATCGAGATTCCGCTGCGCGAGATCGCCGCGGTGCGGCCGTGGGCATTGCCGCTGCCGCAGTCCGGCGTGTGGCTGCAACTGGCGTCGGGAAATCGCTGGTCGCAGGGGATCGCGCTGGCCGACCCCGAAGCCCTGATGCGTGCGCTGAGCGCGGCCGGCGCAGCGCTCGCGCCGCCCACGGATGCCGACGCGCGCGCGTCGACCTGGGCGCAGGCGCGCGCGGCGGTGCGGCGCGGGCGCGCCGATCATCCGCTGGTCAAGTTCGCGCTGTTCCCGCTGGTGCCGGCGCTGCCTGTGTTCCGCCTGCATCAGCACATCGCCTACGGCGGCACCTTCGGCGAATGGCAGACTTTCGGCGCCCAGGCCTGGTTCAGCGCGCTGGGCATCTGGTGGGCCTCGTGGGCGGTCAATCTGCTGCTGTTCGCGGCCGTGCTGCGCGCCGCGATCGAGATCGTCGCGCTGGCCGGTCTCATGCTGCGTCCGGCGCGCGCGATCGAGGTCCGCCACGTGCTGGAGCCGCTCGGACGACTGCTGTTCTATCTCGGCGTGCCGCTGTGGTTGGCGGTACGGTTGTTGTCGGGCTGAGCGGATCAGACACCGGCTCTGAACTTCCGCTCACGGCCACCGCGCAAGCGAGGCCGGATCGACGTTCACCCGCGCGCAGGCGCGCTGGGCGATGCCGTCGGGCAGCGCGGCGCGGAACAGCGGCGCGATCGTGCGCAGGGTGCGCGCCGCGGCCGCAGCCTGTGCGCGCTGCAGTGCGCTGCGCCCGAGCATCGCCTCCGCCCAGGGCGGCAGCAGCGCCGCGCCGGCGCCGAGAAACAGGTCGCGCGAGAGCCCCGCGGCCGGGACCGGCAGCCGCATCCGCGCCAGCACCGCCAGCACTTCGCGCGAACGCCCGTCGCAGCGCAACTGCGGGCGCACGGCGGCGAGATACTCGGTCACCGCGCGCGATGAGGTCGGCACCTCGCGCGCGCCCAGCGCCTCGGCCACGCAGGCGGCTTCGGCGTAGTAGCGATCGACGAGGGCGGCCGGCAGATCCGGGCGCGCATAGCGGCGGAAGCCTTCGAGAAAACCGTAGCTCTCGGTGACGTGCACCCAGGTCAGCAGCGCCGGGTCGTCGGCGGCATAGGGCCGGCCGTCGGCGTCGTGGCCGCGCACCCGGCGATGGATCGCCGCGACCCGCGCGATCAGGCGCTCGGCCTCGGCGCGTCCGGCATAGGTGGTGCCGGCGACGAAATTGGTGGTGCGGCGCAGGCGCCCGACCAGGTCGCGGCGGAAATCCGAATGGTCCCAGACCCCCGCGAGCGCCTGCGGGTGCAGGGTCTGCAGCATCAGCGCGCACAGGCCGCCGGAGAGCATGCCGGGAAAATCGGCGTGGACCCGCCAGGTCACGCTGTCCGGGCCGAACAGGCCGGGATCGCCGGCCGGCAGGTCGTAATCGATCCCGCTCTGTCCGCGCGGAAACACGCCCAGCACCCAGCCGCGGATGCGGGCGATGGCGGGGTCGGCGAGGGTGCGCAGCGGGGTCGGCATCGGCGATCATGATCGCATGTCGCCGCGCGATCGCGCCCGCGCGTGGCCGCCTACGAAACGATTTTGCGTGACTTGCGATGGCGCCAGCGCCCGCATGAAGAGGCTGCCGAACGTCGCGGCAGCGCCCGAGCAAGGAGAAGAGTGTCATGCCGACCCAACCCCGGAATCTGCATCACGGCGGCCAGACCGTCACCCTCGCCAGTTGGGAAAACGAGGTGCCGCCGGTGCACGGCGGCGATCTCGTCGCCAAGTCATGGAACGACCAGCAGCCGCGCAAGGGCATGTATTTCTACGATTCGACCGTGAACTACATGCGCAACGACTGGGCCGCCGCGCACATGTCGCCGGTGAACTTCGATCTGCCGCTGACCGTCAACACCGATCAGGGGTCCGGGCAGCAGGTGAGGACGACCGAGCAGCACAAGGTCACGCTGTATTACAGCGGGGCCACCGACAGTTGGCACACCGCGCATGCGCTCGACATCGATCACGAGAAGGAATGGAAGAAGCATCTGGTCGCGAAGGGCGTGGACAACTACGCCGACGCGCACATGGCCTACAACGACGTCGACAATCTGCGCCTGTTGCCTTCGGTGCACAACCGCTCGCGCGACAAACTGGACAAGATGATCGAGGACCACGGCCTCGATTCGAGGCAGTTCGCGACCTGGCGCAAGGAGAATCTGGATTTCGACCCGAGCGTCCCGCATCCGGCGTTCGACCCCGGCCGCGACGCCGTGGTCCGTCGCGCCTCCACCCGCGATGCCGACTGGAGCCCTGACGACGGGCGGTCCGTGCTCAGCTTCGACACCCGGGTCAAGCGGGTCTGGATGGATCACGAGCTGTCGAAGATCTACGCCGGTTCCGTGCAGATCGACGATGAGGCGAACCAGAAGCAATACACGATTCCGCTGTTCCGCTGCCCGGCGACGCACCAACTGGTGACCCGGGACGCCTTCGACATCGATCACCAGCGTCCGATCAGCGAGGTGCTGCAGACGATGTGCGACCACAGCGCCAACGGCAAGATCAGCAAGGCCGCGGCGCTGGACGCCTACAACGACGTGTCCAATCTGCGCCTGGTCAACCGCAGCGCGAACTCGTCGCATGAGTGGGAGCAGGGCATCCACGGGGAATACGACAGCGACCACGACTTCGGCGTCGACGACACTCGGGACATGTTCAACGACAGCCCGCAGCCGCTGCGCATGAACGAACCGGACCACCCGCATTTCGCGATGTTCAAGCAGGCGCTGGAGGGGATGTACAAGGTGGCGCCGCCGGGCGTGACCGGGATGAGCAACCTCGAGTACGAAAATGCCTCCTCTTCGCTGGTCTGTGCGGCGATCGCGAACGGCATGAACCGGATCGACGATGTGGTGTTCAACGCTCAGAACCAGAATCTGATCGCGGTCGAAGGCAAGCCGCCGGCCAATGGAAAATACAGCGCGCTGACGTTGGCCGAGGCGACCGATCGCACGCTGGAACAGAATTCGGACGCGATGGCGCTGATGCCCAAGCCGCACGGCCTGATGCTGGCCGAGGCGATGCAGGAGCTGCGCGACAGGCAGCGTTTCATCATGACGCAGGCCCTGGATCTCCGCGACAAGGGCATCCTCGATTTCGAGTACAGCGCGCCCAACGGCAGCAAACCGCCGCTGATGAGCAATCCCCATCATCCCGATCATGCCGACTTCCTCAAGGCGCGGGCAGAAATCCAGCGCCTCGATCCGGAGGGACGCACCCTGCCGCACGACAGTTATCGCGACAATCTCGCCGCGGCGGTGGTGAAGGACGCCCGCGACAAGGGCATCGCCCACATCGACGGCTTCACGACCAATCCGCCGCAGAAGACCACGCTGTTCGCGATTCAGGGCAATGTCCAGAACCTGCAGGATCCGGGCAATCTGATCTCGTCGACCAATGTTTCGCGAGGCGCATTGACCCCGATCGACTGGAGCACTTCCAAGGTCGACGACCTGCACCAGCAGCAGGCCCTGGCTGCGCAGCAGCAGCAAAATCTGGGCCAGAGTCCCAAGGTCCAGCCGATGCAGCTGAGCTGAGCGGCTGGGATCTACGGTGCTCAGATCGTCCAGGCCGCCCTCAGCGGCGCATGACCGTTCCACCGTGCGCGGCCGCCGAGCGCGGCCAGTTCGATCAGCACGCCGGCACCGACGATCTGCGCCTGCAGGCGTTCGATCAACGCCCGCGCCGCATCGAGAGTGCCGCCGGTGGCGAGCACATCGTCGATCAACAGCACGCGGGCGCCTGCGGGCAGGGCATCGGCCTGCAGTTCGAGCGCGCCGCGGCCGTATTCCAGCGCATAGTCCTGCGACAGCGTGCGCCCGGGCAGCTTGCCCGGTTTGCGCACCGGCACGAAACCGGCGCCGAGCGCGCGCGCCAGCGGCGCGCCGAAGATGAAGCCGCGGGCTTCGATCCCGACCACCGCATCCACCGGCTGCGCACGCCAGGGCGCCGCCAGGCTTTCCAGCGCCTCCGCGAACGCCGTGGCGTCGCCCAGCACCGGGGCGATGTCCTTGAACACGATCCCCGGCTTGGGGAAATCGACGACATCGCGGACCAATCGGGTCCAGGTCGGGCGGGTCGGATCGGTCATGCGTCGAAGCTCCTGCGGAACGAACCGGCATCATGCCGCAGCGGCCCGTCGGCGGCCATCGAAGCCGCGCGGCCCGGGCGGGCTACAATCGCGTATCGCCCTCGCCGCCCTCCGGAGACCGCATGCGCCGCGCGAATCGTGCTTCACCGCCCTGGGCTTCGCGGCCTGCGGTCTTCGTGCTTCCTTTCGCCCTGCTGCTCGTCGCCGTGCTGACCGCGCCGCCGGTCGCGCGCGCCGAATCGGCCACCGCCACCGGCACCACCGAAGCCCCGGCCGCGCGCCTGCTGCGCCTGCCGCTCGGCGGCAAGACGATCGAGGCCCCGCTGCCGGACGGCTACATCGTGCTCGACGATGCGCCCGACTATTATCGCGACCTGATGCAGCGGGTGATTCCGCCGCGGATGCGGATGCTGGAAGTGATCCTGTTCGCCGAGGACCTGGATCTGGAGATGGAGGAGTTCAGCCGATCCGCCTCGTTCGAGCTGTACGCCAATCGCGATATCGAGAATCTGCCGCTGAGCGCCTCGGAGTGGGCGATCGTCAAGAAAGAGGCCGGTCGCGAACTGCGTCGGGCCGATGTCGCCAGCCGGATCAGGAGCAGCAGCGAACGCAGCGCCGAGCGGCTCAACAAGGCGATGCAGGAGGAGTACGGCGATGTCGCCAGCCTGGAAATCGGCAAGCCCGGCGAGCAGGTCGTATACCGGGAGGACGAGCGTTCGCTGCGGATGTATCTGGTGCTGCCGACGCGCCAGAGCGTGCTGGAGGAGGTCCACGAGATCGACATGGTGCGCGTGGTCGCGCTGACCCATGTGCGCAATCGCATGCTGTGCGTGGTCGGTTCTCTGGAATTCCCCAAGGGCAAGGCCGACGTGCCGCTGGTGCTGCGCCAACTCGACGCCTATCTGGACGAGATCCACCGCCTCAATCCGGCCGAGGAGCCCGCCGCGGATCGTGGTTGATTGGGTTCGCGGTTGATGGGGATTCGCGGTTGATCGAGATCCGCGCGTGCCGCTTCAGTCGTCCGCGCTGCCGAAGCGCACCCAGCGCTCGGCCTCGACCGGATCGGAGAAGATCCGCACGTTGATGCCCAGCGCGCGGCCATGGATCTCGGCATGTTCGATCGCCGGCACGAAGGCCGCGGTCGGCTCGAATACGCCGATGCGGTCGAAATCGTCGCGATGCGCGCGGAAAGCCAGCGCCAGCGCGGCGAGTTCCCCGGAGCTGGCCGGACGGGTCTTCTTGCGGTCGATCACCAGCAGCAGGCGGCACTGGTGCGCGCGCGCGGCGTCCACGATCTCGCGCCAGTAGGCCAGCCGCACCGCCTGCGCATCGATCTCGCCGTCGACCTGCGCGCGCAGCAGACCGCCCTCGACCGTGATCGAGAGCCGATAGGCCGGTGCCGGCGAGGTATCGTCTGGGCCCGGAGGCATGCCCCTCTCCCCTGTGCGCCGACAGCATACCTCCGGCCTCGCGACGATGGCGTGGTCCGCACCGTGTGACCGCGGTCGCGGACCCCGGTGGTGTTGTGGCATCCTCGCGACGCGGGCGAGGGGGCGTCCGTCGGCCCCGATCCGTTCCCGCAGGTGATTCCCCGTGCCTCCCGCGCTTCCGTCCCGTCCGCGCCGTCGTGCCGTCGCCGTGGCGCTGCCGCTGTTGTCGATCGCACTGCTGCTGCCGGCGACCGCCGCCGCCCGCGTCTGGACCGTCGGTCCGTCCGGCCGCGATCACACCCAGCTCTCCGCCCTGTTCAACGGTCGCGATCTGGCGCCGGGCGACATCGTCGAGGTCGACGGCAGCGCCGTCTACGGCAGCGCGGTGGTCGGCGAGGACGATGGCGGCGCACCCGGCAATCCGGTGATCATCCGCTGGAACCGCACCCCCGGCACGACTCGCCCGGTGCTGCAGGGCGGCACCCACACCATCAAGTTCCAACGTTCGAACCATGTCGTGTTCGAGGGCTTCGAAGTGCGCGGCGGTAGCAGCACCTGCGTGTTCAGTGAAGCCCACGACATCACCGTGCGCGATGCCGTGATCCACGCCTGCCCCGGCCACGGCATCCTCGGCGCGGACCTGAATTCCGGCGCGTTCACGCTCGAATACAGCGAGATCTTCGACGCCGGCGCCGGCAGCACGCGGCATCCGATCTACATGCAGTCCGACGAGATGGCGTATCCGGGCTCGGTGTTCCGGATGCGCTTCAACTACGTGCACAGCGGCAACGGCGGCAATCTGCTCAAGAACCGCCACGAGCGCGCCGAGATCCATTCCAACTGGTTCGAAGGTTCGGTCTATCAGGAGATCGAACTGATCGGCCCCGACTGCCAGACCCAGGCCAGCGGCTGGACCCGGGCGACGAAGCGCGAGGACGCGGAACTGCTGAACAACGTGATCGTGCACACCTCGCCGACGTGGCCGCACGCGATCCGGATCGGCGGCGACCTCAACGGCGCCAGCGACGGCCGCGTGCGGATGGTCGGCAACACCATCCTGTTCGATCGTGCCGCCGCGGGCACTGCGGTCTACGTCCAGCTCGGCGCAGGCAGCGTGGAGATGCACAACAACGCGATCTTCCAGGCCGGCGGCGCGGCGCCGGCGATCCTGCGCGAGAACACCGCCGCCGACACGCCGGTGTGCGCGCCGTTCGCGACCGCGCCCTGGAGCGGCGCGCGCAGCGTGTCCGGCACCCGCAACTGGGTGCAGGCCGGCGCGAGCTTCGTGCCGCCGGAATGGACCGGCACCGTCAGCGGCGCCGATCCGGGATTCCGCAACATCGTCGCGCGCGACCTGCGCCCGTCCGCGAGCAGCCCGCTGCGCAATGCCGGCAGCAATCGGCCGCCGTCGCCGCCGGCGTTCGCGATGCCCTGGCCGCTGCCGCGGATGGTTTACGACCCGCCGCTGCGCGCGAAACTGGCGTACGGCGACGAGCGCGCGCGGATTCCGCAGGGTTATTTCACGGTCGATATCGGCGCGCTGGAGGAGGTCGACATCGACAGTCTGATTGGTCCGTTCGAGTTGCCCGGCAACGCCCCCAGGCTGCGCCCGCGCGCGCCGACGGCTGCACCGGGGCAGGGGACGCAGCCGCTTCCGGCGGCGACCCGCAGCTCATCGGCATTGCAGCGCCGACAGGACCGTGGCGGCGCTCGCATCGATGGCCCGCCACGGGATTGACGTTTGGGGCAACGCTGAACAAGTTCAGCGTTGCTGAGGCAGAGGGATGCGCCGTCCGCGAATCAATCGGGAAATGATTGATTCGACGAGATCAAGCCCGAACCTGGTTCGAGCTTGCGACCGCTGAACGAGACCAGGATGGACTTGTTCGGCGTTGCCTTGAGTAAGATGGAACGACAGTGCCGCGCATCGTATGCCCGCGTCAGCGGGCCGCCGCATCCGCGTCGAGTGTCGAGATGAAAACAGCCAGGGAGGACGCACCATGAGCAGGATCGAAAGTACGACGCTGAGCAACGGCACCCGGGTGCAGCTCGCGACCTGGGAAGGGCAGGGCCCGACCGAGCACAACGATCACACCAGAGCGGCGCGGTTCGACGAGGCCAGCGGGCGCGGACAGTTCTCCTTCTACGACTCGACCAAGCAGTACATGCGCAATACCTGGGCGTTCGAGAACATGGGCCACTGCCGGGTGAGCGTCGACACTCAGTCCGTGATGCTGTTCCACAACAGGCAGACCGATTCCTGGCACACCATCGACGCGCTCGACATCGATCATGTCGCCCAGGTCATGGATCACTTCGGCGCGGTCGGTGTGCGCACCGTCGCCGACGGAATGATGGCCTACAACGACGTGTCCAATCTGCGGCTCCTGCCGTCTGCCTACAACCGCGCCAGATCGGCGGTCGACGAACTGGCGGAAGCCGCGTCCACCCCGGGCGGTGCCGAGGAATTCGAGGCATGGAAGCGGGGCAAGTTCGGCTTCGATACGAGCCCCGACGCCCAGGTCCGGATCTACGACCCCGATGTACATGGGTTCAGGCACAGGAGCCAGCAGGAATGGTCGCTGGAGGATGGTCGCACGGGGCTGAACTTCGATGCCAAGATACGCGACATCTGGTTCGAGCAGGAATTGGCGAAAAGCTACGTCGGCGACGCCAACTTCGAATACGAAGGGCGGACCCACCGCGTGCCGCTGTTCCTGTGCGCGGCGAGCGGCCAGTACGTGACCCGCGACGCGTTCGATATCGATCACAGGAGGCCGTTCGCGGAATGCCT